>NZ_JAMYTH010000005.1:0-282391 GCF_040322415.1 Mesorhizobium sp. M0152 | reverse complement strand
CGAGAAAACCGATCGCAACTTCTCCGCGATGATCTACGCATGCGCTGCCGTCATCAATTCTCGATGATTCTCAACAGCCCCTAGATCAATTCAGGGAAAAGTGTGAAGCGGTTTCCGTCCGGAATTACGTTGAAACAAAGAGTTAGAGCGGTTCACCGTTTCCGTGAAACGATGAACCGCTTTAACGGCAGCGTCATGGAGCGGGTCCTCCAAATCGGGAGGCCAGGTTAGAGTTTTCAGTCGACCTTGAGCGCCGCGACTTCGCCTTCGATCATCAGCGGCACGAAGATGGTTGACTTGCCGTCCGTGCCGATATCGGCGCTGCCCGGCTTGAAATGCGCCACTGCTTCCGGCGCGCTGCCGGCACGATATCGGTAGAGCGTGCCGGTCATGTAGGCGGTAGCGTAGATGGTGCCGCCGATGGTGATGACGCCGTCGAGGTCTGCGAAATTCTGGGCCCCCGGCAAGGGTGAAACCGCCTTGCTGGCGAGGCCGACCGACAGCAGCCCGCCGGGCTCCGCAGTGCTGAAATCGGGCTTGATGCCCTTGCCCCAGGAGGCGACGATCAGCCGGTCGCCATCGGCGACGATGCCGTTGGGCGAAGCCAGCATCGCATCCCTGACGAACAGTTCCGGCCGGTCGGCGTCGATGCGGTAGATAGCATCGGCCAGCATGTCGGTGACATAGACCTTCCCTGCGGCATCAGCGGTCACGTCGTTCAGGAAGACGGCATTCGGCACCGCGATGCTGGCGACGAGCTTGCCGCTGGCGAGATCGACGACGCGGATTTTGGCGATGTCGGCGACATAGAGCTTGCCGCCCGATATCGCCATGCCCTTGGGCGCGTCCATGCCATCGGTCCAGTGCTGTGTGACGATCTTGCCGTCGAGCGACAGCACCGAGAGGTACCCGTTTCCGTCCACATCGCCCGGATTGCCGACGATGTTGGAGACGATGATGCGGCTGTTGGCGGCGTCGAACAGCGCCGATTCCGGCTGTTCGAGGCCCGTCGCGTGCCAGAGTTCGCTGGCGTGGGCGGCCGGTGCCGCCGCGATGCCGGTGATGGCGAGAAACGCTGAGGCGATGAAGGGTTTCATGGCTGTTCTCCTGTGATGGTGGCGGAGAGCTATGACTTTCGATACTTTTCCGAAAGCTTGATTGGCTCTAGCATCGAAAATTGATACCAACTTGTCCACAAGAGGTGCATCCCATGAACGGTCTGATCTTCGAGGCGCTGAAGCGCACGCTGAAGGCGAAGGGCGTCACCTATCGCGAACTTGCCGAACGCCTGGGCGTTTCAGAGCCGACGGTGAAGCGAATCTTCCACGAGCGCAACTGCAAGCTCGACCGGCTGATGGAGATCTGCGCTGCCGCCGGCGTCGAGCTGGAAAACGTGCTCGGCTCGATGAACCGGGGACCGGGGCCGGTCAATCACATTGCGCCGGAGATCGAGCGCAAGCTCGCCGGCCGGCCGGCGCTGCTGTTCGTCTTCGTCATGCTGTCGGAAAAATTCACGCCCGAAGGCATCATGCGCTCGCAAGGGTTGAGCGAAGCCTCGATGTTTCTCTATCTGCGCGACCTCGAGGAACTTGGCCTGGTCGCGCTCGGGCGTGGTCTGTCGGCGAGATTGCTGGTCGAGACGCCGATCCAGTGGAATTTCGAAGGACCGCTGCGGCCGCTGTTCGAAATGACCAACAAGAACTTCGTCGGCTGGGCTATCACCCATATCGAGAAAGAGGCGAGCTTCGTCAGCTTCAGCAGGCGGATGCGGCCGGAGACGGCGGAGATGGTGCGTCGCGAGGCGGAAGACCTCGCCGATCGCGCCAGGCTGCTCGCCCATCACGACCAGCACACCACGCCGGAGGACGGATTGGTCGGCTACAAATGGACGTTTGCCTTTGGCGCGACGCCGTTTGAAGCGATCATGCCGATCGGTCCGCATCCGCGAGATGCCGGTGCGCGGGCGCACGAGCAACCCGCCAGGACGCGGAAACCCATGCCCGCATAGCGGAGATCCGCTACTCGCCCCGGCGACGGTCTTGTCGTTCCACGGTCGCCATAGACAGCGTCACGACAAATGCCAGCAGAGTAGGGGGGCGTCAGCGAGGACCGTCGGCGAGGCTAAAAACCGCTCTCACATCGCTACACGATCAGCCGGAAGCGCCGGCGTCCCCGCTGACCGCCGCGCCGGCCAGATCGTCGCGTGCCTTGCGGGCCAGTTTTCGCGTCGAGCGCCTGGGGCTGTCGCCGAACAGATCGGCCGCCTTGGCGAGACAACTCTTCTTCAGCTGCTTCTCCGACCGTTTCAGCAGCTTTCCCAGCAACTTCGTGTCCTCAGGCGCACCGAGCGGCTGGTCATCGGCCAGGAGAAGCGCGCGCATCACAAGCACATCGTGCAGGTCGCCTAGCCGTTCACCCAGTTCGTCGACCGCCTTGCGGCGAGCCTTGATCGGTGTCGGCCACAGCCTGCCGAGCAACGACAAATGCATGCCGTGCGTCTTGGCCGCCTTTCGCAGATCGTGGAAATCATTGGCCTCGCCGCGCGAGCCGGCCCTGTCGAGCGCCTTCCTGGCGCGGCGCAGACAGCTGCGCGCGCCTTCGGCAAGCACGTCGGCTGCCTGTTCCGGCTGGTCCGGCAAGGCAAGGCTTTCGATCCGCTTGACGCCATCCGCGCAAGCGGCCGCAGCGGCGTGGACCGCCGCTTCCAGCCCAGCGCTTTCATGCAATTCGTGCTGGCGGGCGATCAGCCTGTCGCGTACGGCCTCGAGCCCGCCGTTGGCGCTCTCCTTGGCAAAGCTCGCCGCCAGCCGGTCGATGGTCTCGATCAGCGCCGTCGCCTCGCGCGGTCCGGCAAGCAGCGCGGCGACATTGCGATAGCACTGGTTTTCGGTGGTGCAAAATATTTCGTCCCCGGAACGAACCAGGCATAGCAAGGCCCGTACGCTCTTCAGCCGCTTGCGGCATTTGTGCAGCGCCTGCTCCGGCCGGCTGCGCGCCGCCTCGAGATGAAGCAGCGCCTTGCCGATCTCCTCGGCCAGGATACGCCTGACCTCGCCGGTCAGCGGCAGGCGCGGATCAATGCGAAAGCTCATGCGGCGATCTCCGGAATCCCCCCGAGGGCGAGCGACGCGTTGTAAAACTTCTGCTCGCCGGTGACCTCACGGCCGAGCCAGTCTGGCAGCATTTCGTCCGGTACGTCTTCCGGCGTTTCCAGCTCGGCGACCACAAGTCCCGCAAGCGGACCGCCGAACACATCGACTTCGTAGAGGTAGCCGCGGTGCCTAACATGATGGCGTGTCTTCTCTATGACACGCCCTATGGCAAAGGCCAGCATCTCCTCGGCCTCCGCGAGCGGGATCGGATATTCGAACTCGTCGCGCTCGCGCGCGCTGCTGCCGAATTTGAGGGTCAGCTTGGCGGAGGCGTCATTGTTGATGCGGATGCGAACGGTTCGACCGGGTGTCGCGGCAAGATAGAACTGACGAATACGGATGTCTGCCTCGGCCAGATCCCGCCACGCGGTGCCGGAAACCAGGAATTTGCGTTCGACTTCCTTGCCCATGGCCGCGCACTAAAGCGTTTGCCGCCAGCGATGGCAAGACGATCGTGCAGGCAAGTTGACTTTAATCAATCGATTGATTAAAGTGTGTTGATGGTCAAGACGCCGGACATCAAAAGCTCCCGCCGCGAGACGTCTCCCGCCGAGCTTACGCGCGCGGCACTCGTCCGGGCGGCGCTGAAACTGTTCGGACGGCAAGGCTTCGACGGAACCTCGACACGCGAGATCGCCGCCGAGGCACAAGCCAATATCGGCTCGATCGCTTATCATTTCGGCGGCAAGGAGGGCCTTCGCGCGGCCGCCGCCGACTATATCGTCGAGACCATCCAGCTGGTCGCCGGCCAGGCGCTCGGCAATACGCAGGCATCCGTTCCCGACAATCCGGAGGCCGCCCGGACGCAACTCTTCGCGGCGCTGGAGCGGATGGTCGGCTTCGTCGTGGCGCAACCGGAAGCAGGCGAGATCGTACAGTTCGTGCTGCGCGAGCTTTCGCATCCGACGGCGGCACTCGACCGCATCTATGACGGCGTGTTCGAACCGACGCATCGCCGCCTATGCCAGCTCTGGGAGCAGGCGACGGGCGAGCCCGCCGAAAGCGAGGCAACCAGGCTCACCGTGTTCACGCTGATCGGCCAGGTCGTCTATTTCCGCATCGGCCGCGAGGCGGTGATGCGCCGCATGGGCTGGGGCGACATCGGCGCCGCCGAGGCCGCCAAGGTGGTGGCGGTCACGGCGGACAACCTCAGCGCCATTCTGGCCGCCAGGAAGGGCCAAGAGATGAAGGACCAAGAAATGAAGGGGCAAAGACCATGAGCTTTCTATGTTCGCTGCCGCTCGCCGCGCAGCTTCTCGGGGCCTGCGCTCCCGCGGCACCGCTCGCCGTCGGCTATGTCGAGGGCGACTATGTACTGCTGGCGCCGATCGAGGTGGCGCAGGTCGAAACCGTCGCCGTGAAGCGCGGCGACCGCGTTACCCCCGGCACGGTGGTGGTGACGCTGGAAAGTGCCGATGCAAATATCGCCGTGGCGCAGGCGCAGGCAAGCCTGGCGCAGGCGCAGGCGCAGCTTGCCGACCTGCAGGTCGGCAAACGGCCGGAAGAAATCGCGGCGCTGAAGGCTCAGCTCGACATGGCCAAGGCGCAGGCCGATGACGCCAGGCGCAAATACAACCGCGCCGCCGATCTGTTCAAGCGCGGCACCGGCACGCAGGCCGATTACGACACCGCCTCCGCGACGCTGGAGACCGCCGATGCGCAGGTTGGCCAAGCTCAGGCCAATCTCGCCGTCGGCGGCCTGCCGGCTCGTTCCGAGACGATCAAGGCCGCCGACAATCAGGTCAAGCAGGCGCAGGCCGAGCTGGAACAGGCGCAGTGGCGGCTGTCGAAACGGGTGCTGGCGGCGCCATCTCCCGGCCGCGTCAACGATGTCATCCGCAATCCCGGCGACACGGCTGGCCCGACGGCGCCTGTCATTTCGGTCCTGCCCGACGGCGCGGTGAAGCTCAGTGTCTATATACCGGAAAGCGCCTTCTCCTCGGTGAAGGTCGGCACCTTGCTCACGGTTCGCTGCGACGGCTGCGGTCCGGACGTGAAAGCGCGGGTCAGCTACATCTCGCCCGATCCCGAGTTCACCCCGCCGGTCATCTACTCCTTGGAGAACCGGCAGAAGCTGGTCTATCTGGTCGAGGCGCGGCCGCAGGGCGATGCAGGCCCGCTGCAGCCGGGCCAGATCGTCGACGTCGATCTCGCGGACGTCGGAAAATGAACGCCATCGACGTCCATGGCCTGGTCAAGCGTTTCGGCGACAAGACCGTCGTCGACCATGTGACGATGACGGTCGCCGAAGGCGAGATCGTCGGCTTTCTCGGCCCCAACGGCTCGGGCAAGACCACCACCATCCGCATCATGTGCGGCCTGCTGACGCCGGATGAGGGCGAAGGAAAGGTGCTCGGCTACGACATCCGCACCGACAGCCTGCACATCAAGCGCGAAGTCGGCTACATGACGCAGAAATTCTCGTTCTACGAGGATCTGACGATCGGCGAAAATCTTGAATTCGTGGCGCGGCTCTACCGGCTGAAGCCGGTCGAGGAGCATGTAGCGAAGACGCTGGAGGACCTTGGCCTGACGACGCGCCGCAACCAACTGGCCGGCACATTGTCGGGCGGCTGGAAGCAGCGGCTGGCGCTGGCCGCCTGCATCATGCACAAGCCGAAGCTGCTGCTGCTCGACGAGCCGACGGCCGGCGTCGACCCGAAGGCGCGGCGCGAATTCTGGGACGAGATCCATCGCCTCGCCAGCGGCGGGCTGACCGTGCTGGTCTCCACCCACTACATGGATGAGGCCGAGCGCTGCCACCGCATCAGCTATATCTCCTACGGCAAGATGCTTGCCACCGGCACCGTTGCCGAGGTGGTGAAAAATGCCGGCCTGACCACGTTCGTCCTGCAAGGCCCGCGTCTCGACCAGGTGGCGGAAGCGCTCCAGGGCCGCCCCGGTGTCGATCAGGTGGCGCCGTTCGGCGCGACGCTGCATGTCGTCGGTTCCGACAGGAAGAAGCTCGAGGCAGCCCTTGCCGATGTCGAGAGAGAACACAAGGGCGTGAAGGTGGCGCCGGGCGAGACCAGCCTCGAGGATGTTTTCATCCAGTTCATGTCGGGTTCGAAGGACAACATGGCATGAGGAACAGCGTCTTTTCCTTCGCCCGGCTTGGCGCGCTGCTGATCAAGGAATTTATCCAGATGCGGCGCGACCGCATCACCTTCGCCATGATGCTCGGCGTACCGCTGATGCAGCTGGTGCTGTTCGGCTACGCCATCAACAACGATCCGAAGAGCCTGCCTGCCGCACTGGTGGCGACGAGCAGCGACCCCTACACCCGCGCCATAGTCGCGGCGCTGCAGACCACCGGCTACTACCGCTTCGACCATGTCGCCCAAAGTGCCGAGGAGGCAGAGTTCCTGATGGCACGCGGCGATGTCGCTTTCGTCGTCACCATCCCCGCCGATTTCGCCAGGCGCGTCGAGCGCGGCGACAACCCGCGGATCCTGATCGAGGCCGACGCCACCGATCCGGCTGTCGCCAGCGGCGCCATATCGACGCTAGGCACCGTGGCCGGCCAGGCATTGCGAAGAGCCCAGGGTACGCAGGAAACCGCCGCCGAGGCCGCCAAGGGACAGCTCGATGTGGTGGTGCACCGGCGCTACAACCCGGAAGGCATTTCGCAATACAACATCGTGCCAGGCCTGCTCGGCGTCATTCTGCAGATGACGATGGTGATGATGACCTCGATCGCGCTGACGCGCGAGACCGAGCGCGGCACGATGGAAAACCTTTTGGCGATGCCCTCCAGCCCGCTGGAGATCATGCTGGGCAAGGTTTTGCCCTATCTGGTGGTCGGCGCCGTGCAGGTGGTGGTGGTGCTGGCGGCGGCCAAGCTCCTGTTCGCCATTCCCTTCACCGGCTCGACGTCGCTGCTGTTGAGCGCCGTGCTGATCTTCGTGCTGGCGCTGGTGCTGCTCGGCTATACGATCTCGACCATCGCCCGCACGCAAATGCAGGCTTTGCAGCTCACCTTCTTTTTCTTCCTGCCGTCGATCATGCTGTCGGGCTTCATGTTCCCCTATCGCGGCATGCCGGACTGGGCGCAGATTTTTGGCGAGATACTGCCGCTGACGCACTTCCTGCGCATCATCCGCGCGGTGATGCTGAAGGGCGCAGAACTCCCGGCGGTGGCGACCGAGATCGGCTGGCTGGTGGTGTTCGTGGCGCTGTTTGCCGGCGTTGCGCTGGTGCGGTTCAGGCGGACGCTGGATTAGAGTGTCCAGACTGCGGCGTCAGGCTACTGAGGTGCAGAAATTCTCCATGCCGGCAGCACAGTAACGGCGCGGAGGATCGCGGCGGGCCTGTTGCACCAACGCCTAAGCGGCCGCCATGATCTGCGCATAAGTGCCGAAATCGACATTGCCGCCGGAGAGCACCACGGCGATGCATTTGCCTGCCAGCTCGATCTCGCCCGAAGACAGTGCCGCCAGCGCCACGCAGCCGCCGGGCTCGACCACCAGCTTGAGGTAGGCCATGGCATCACGCATCGCCTGCGCCGTCGCCTGATCGGAGACGGCGATGGCGCCGGCGAGATTCCTGCGGTTGATCTCGAAGGTGATCACGCCGGGCTCGGCGGTCAGGATCGCGTCGCAGATCGAGCTATAGCCCGGCTCGTTGGAAACCCTTGCGCCGGCGGCCAAGGAGCGGCGCGTGTCGTCGAAATGCTCCGGCTCGACCGCCCACACGGCGGTATCGCGCGAGGCATCCTTGACGGCAACGGAAATGCCGCTCGACAGGCCACCGCCGCCGCAGGGAACGACGACCGCGTCGAGGCTGACGCCAAGCGCTTTCGCCTGACGTATCAACTCAAGACCGATCGTGCCTTGGCCGGCAATGATCGCCGGGTCGTCGAAGGGCGGCACCAGCACCATGCCCCTGTCCAGATAAGGGCGGACCACGGTCATCCGGTCGTCGCGAAAACGGTCGAACGGCACCACTTCCGCACCCATCTTGCGGACGTTGTCGACCTTCATCGCCGGCGCATCGACGGGCATGGCGATGACCGCCTTGACGCCGAACATCGCGGCGGATGCTGCCACGCCTTGCGCATGGTTGCCGGAAGAGAATCCGACGACGCCATGGCTGCGCTCGTCTTCGCTGAGCGACGACAGTTTGTTGTGGGCGCCGCGGAACTTGAATGAGCCGGTGCGCTGCAGAGTCTCGGGCTTGAACAGGATGCGGGCGTTGAAGCGCTTGTTGAGTTCCTGCGATTCGATCAATGGCGTTTCGACGATGAGGCCGGAAAGCCGGGCCGCGGCGGCGTGGATGTCGGCAATTCCTGGAGGGGTGGTCATGGCGAGATCCTGCGACGATGCGATCCGGCCATGGTGCACGGAAAGGGCCGCGCGACACCACCAAAAAAATGTGACCGTTACAAAGTGTGGTGAGTCACGACGCCGAGACTTGGCAGTTGGCCTTGCGGCCGATCACTCCTAACCCAACAGCGCCCGCTGTCTCTTGCTGCCACCAAGCTTGCGCCAGTTGTTGAACCGGTGCGTGGCGGCGGCGAAGGAGATCTTCATCTGCTGGGCGACCGAATAGCGCGATTTGCCTTCGTCGAACATGCGGTAGCAGCATTCGACGCCTTCCTCGGTCAACTTGCCGTCCGGAGCCTTGTTGTGAGGATTGGCGGGATCGAATTTTTCGACCTGCTGCTCGACCAGGCCCTTCAGGCGCTGCAGGTCGGCCTCGATGCTGACGATGAGGTCGAGAACGGGCTTCGGGTCATAGCTGTGCGGGGGCTGTTTTGCCGTCATTTGCGGATTCCTTTTCTCGGATGGATCGAGACATATAGGTGAACATTCGCTGATAATGAAGGGGCGCGTTCGCGCCGGGCTTCACCAATTCTTGACCCGCCGATTGACCGGGGGTGCCGTAAACATTAGTTTAGAACAATTCTAAACTAGGGTGATTTCCTCATGCTTTCCCGTGTTTTCGGTTTTGGCCGCCGTTCCTTTGAATCGCTTTCCGAACAGGAGATTCTGGCGCTGGCCATTTCATCAGAGGAAGACGACGGGCGCATCTATCGGGCTTACGCCGAAGGACTTAGCGAAAACTTTCCGCAATCGGCAAAGGTGTTCGAGGAGATGGCCGAGGAGGAGGATGGACATCGCAATTCGCTGATCGAGCTTCATCGCAAGCGTTTCGGCGAGCGCATTCCACTGATTCGGCGCGAGCATGTGAAGGGCTATTACGAGCGAAAGCCCGACTGGCTTGTGAGACCTCTCGGCATCGAGCATGTGCGCAGCCAGGCCGAGGCAATGGAGCGCCAAGCCTACCTGTTCTATGTCGAGGCGGCAAAGCGCACCACCGATGCCTCCACGCGAAAACTGCTCGGCGATCTGGCTCTGGTCGAACAAGGCCACGAGACGCTGGCGCAGAGTATCGAGCAAAAGCACGTACCCGGCGCCGTGAAGGACGAAGAGGCGGCCGCCGAGCAGCGGCAGTTCATCCTCACCTATGTGCAGCCGGGTTTGGCCGGGCTGATGGACGGATCGGTGTCGACATTGGCGCCGATCTTCGCGGCGGCGTTCGCCACGCATGACACCTGGCAGACGCTGCTGGTCGGGCTTGCCGCCTCGATCGGCGCCGGCATCTCGATGGGCTTCACCGAGGTCGCGTCCGACGATGGCAAGCTTTCGGGCCGCGGCTCGCCTGTCAAGCGCGGCCTTACCGTCGGAATCATGACGGCACTAGGCGGGCTCGGCCACGCACTGCCCTATCTCATTCCGCATTTCTGGACGGCTACCGGGGTCGCCGCCGTCGTGGTGTTCTTCGAATTGTGGGCGATCGCCTTCGTCCAGAACCGCTACATGCAGACGCCCTTCCTGCGCGCCGCCTTCCAGGTGGTGCTGGGCGGTGCGCTGGTGTTCGCGGCCGGCGTCCTGATCGGGAATGCGTGAGTTTGTCGTTCTTTCCTCGTTTGTGGGAGAAGGATAACCGCTAACCATTCACCGCCCGGCTATCCACCGGCGCCTCTGCCCTCTCCGTCAGCCCGTAGTCGCGCACGACATGGGCGATGCGCAGACGATAGCCGGCAAAGATACCGCCCCGGCCGGCCTTTTGCGCCTGGCGGTGTTCTTCCGTGTTGCGCCAGGCCTTCACCGCGTCCTCGTCGCGCCAGAAGGACAAGGACAGGACGCGGTTCGGGTCGGCCAGGCTCTGGAAGCGTTCGACGGAGATGAACCCGTCGATGTCGTCTAGCAGCGGCCGCAGGTCAGCGGCGATGCCCAGATACGCATCGCGTTTGCCCGCCGCTGGCTCGACCTCGAAGATGACGGCGATCACGGCAGCACCAGCTTTGCATGCGGTCCCGAGACGTGCTTCAGAAACATGCGGTCCTCCTTGAGGATGAACTTTTCGCGGCGGGCGAACTCGTAATTTGCCTTGCCGGCAGGGTCGGCGGCAAGCCGGGCGCGGTAGGCCTCGTAGGCCGCCAGGTTGTCGATATTGTAGGCGGCATAGGCCGTCGTGGCCGAGCCCTCATGCGGCGCGTAATAGCCGATCAGGTCGGCGCCGCAGCGCGGAATGGCCTGGCCCCAATTGCGGGCATACTCCTCGAAGGCAGCCTTGCCGAATGGGTCGATCTCATAGCGGATGAAGCAGGTGATGGTCATTGTGGTCTCCTGAGGTCCTACATCAATCGTTCGAGCGCGGTCGAAACGTCGTGCGCAGCAACGTGCTAGGCAATGTCGTGTCAGGAGCCGTCATTGCGTGCATCGGCGGCTCTTGAACCGAACCGAGAATAGAGGCAGTTTCACGAGAACACTTCGACAAGGATCGAACTATGCGTGAAGGACCCGACATCGCCCGCATCGCCAGCCTAGTCGGCGATCCGGCCCGCGCCAACATGCTGAGTGCGCTGATGGGCGGCACGGCGCTGACGGCGAGCGAGCTGGCGCTCGAAGCCGGCGTGTCGCTGCCGACCGCGTCTTCGCATCTGGGCAAGCTGATGGAGGGCGGATTGCTGACGCTGGCGAGCCAGGGAAGGCATCGCTACTACGGCCTCGCCGGGCCGCAGGTGGCCGGCATGATCGAAGCCATCACCGGCGTTGCCGCTGCCGTCGGGCCGCAGCGTGTGCGGCCGGGTCCGCGCGACGCCGCCATGCGCGTGGCGCGCGTCTGCTACGATCATCTCGCCGGCGGACAGGCGGTGGCGATGCTCGATCGTCTCGTCGACAGAAACCTGCTGGTCCGCGACGACAAGGAGATCGGACTGGGACCGTCGGCGGCGTCGCATTTCGCCGCCATCGGCATCGATGTCGGTGCCAGGCCACGACGGCCGGTGTGCCGCGCCTGCCTCGACTGGAGCGTGCGGCGCTCGCATCTCGCCGGCAGTCTGGGTGCCGCCATTCTCGACAAGATCCTTGCCGAGAAATGGGCGCGCCGCGAGAAGGATAGCCGTGCGGTGATCTTCTCGCCGCCGGGCAAGCAGGCGTTCGAAAGGGTGTTTCTGGCCTGAGATATCGGCGGGACAGCGCCCCTCTATCCCCGCTTCAACACCTTGCCCTGTTCAAAAAAATCCGCCCACGGATCGGCTTGCGCCAGCCGCTTCAACGTCGTCTTGTCGCCGATCGGGAAGGCGTTCGGCGCCAGCCCGGCCTCGATCTCGCCCCAGGTCACCGGCATCGACACGGTTGCGCCCTTCTTGGCCCGCGACGAATAGGGCGCGACCGTCGTCGAACCGCGGCCATTGCGCAGATAGTCGACGAAGATTTTTCCCGTGCGGGCCTTCTTCGACAGCGTTGCCGTGTAGCGATCGGGGGCGCCCTGCTCCAGCGCCCGGGCGAAGTCGTGGGCGAAGGCCTTGACTTCGTCCCAATCCGCCGCCGGCTTCAGCGGCACCAGCACATGATAGCCCTTGCCCCCCGATGTCTTGACGACGTTCGGCAGCGACAGCTCGTCCAGCTTGCCTCTGATGTCGAGCGCTGCCGCGCGTACCGCCTTCACGTCGACGCCTTCATCGGGATCGAGGTCGAAGATGATCTGGTCCGGCTGCTCGATCTTGTCGATGGTGCAGCCCCAGATGTGGATCTCGACCACGCCGTACTGGACGAGGGCCGCAATGCCGTCGAAATCCCGGATGAACAGGATCTCCTCGCCATCCGTCGGGTCTTTCATGCGAGCGATCTTGTTGCTCATGCCGGGCGAGGCATGTTTCTGGAAGAAGCGCTGTCCACCGACCCCATCCGGCGCGCGCACCAGGCTGAGCGGCCGGTTGACGACGAACTGTTGCATGCGCGGCCATACCCGCTCGTAATGCTCGAGCAGCCCCTGCTTGGAGATCTTTTCGTCCGGCCACAGCAGCTTGTCGGGATGCGAGAGCTTTATGGTGGTCGCCATCGTCCCGCCAGGTTTGGCGGTCTTCGACGTCGGCTTGGTCTTGGCCGTGCTCTTGCCTGTCGATGCCATCGGCTTTTCCTGCACGACTTCCTCCGCCGGCTTGTCCTCGCGCAATCCCTGGAACGAGGCGTGGCGTATTATACGGTCAGAGGTCCAGCTGCGGAACTCCACTTCGCCGACCAACTCGGGCTTGACCCAGACCAGGCCTTTGCCCTTCGGCACGGCCTTGTCGAAGGGCGATGACTTTGCCTTGAGCGCATCGAGTTTCGTTTTCAGGTCCGTGGCGGTCCTGGAGGAGAAGCCGGTGCCGACGCGGCCGGCATAATGCAGTCTGCCGCCCTCATGATAGCCGACCAGCAGCGAGCGCAGCCCGCGCCCGGTCTTGTCCGACGGCAGATAGCCGCCGATGACGAACTCCTGCCGCGCCGTGCATTTCGACTTCACCCAGGAGGGGCCGCGGCCGCTGCGATAGGGCGCGTCGGCGCGTTTGGAGACGACGCCTTCCAGTCCCATGCGGCAGACATGCTCCAGCATGATCTTGCCGGGTTCCGAAAAATGGTCGCTGAAGCGGACCGCCGAACTCTCGGACTGCTCGCCGAGCAGTTCAGCCAAGGCCTGCTTGCGCTCGACCAGCGGCTCGCGACGCAGATCTTTGCCGTCGAGCCGCATCAGGTCGAAGACATAATAGCTGAAACGGTCTGTCCGCTTTGCCGAGAGGTCGGCCTGCAGCAGCGCGAAGGAGGAGACGCCGCTATCGGCCAGCACGACGATCTCGCCGTCGATGATGGCGTCGCTGCATTTCAGGCGAGCGAGTTCTCCGACGATCTCGCCGCCGAACTTCTCCGTCCAGTCGAGCCCGGTGCGGGTAAGCAATCGCACCTCCGTGCCGGCGATCTGCGCCTGCATGCGATAACCGTCGAATTTCACCTCATGCAGCCAGTCCTCGCCAGACGGCGCGTCCCGTTCGAGCGTCGCTAGCTGCGGCTCGACGAAGTCGAGGCGTTTGCTTGCCTTCGCCTTCCCAGCGGCCGGCTTATTGGAATGCCAGACCTTCGGCTTCTCGCCCTTGGCGGCCTTGCCTTCGCCGACCTCCTCGATCGTCAGGCCGGATTTCACCGATTCGGGGGCTTCCTGGAGAATGTCCTCGCCGGGACGCGCCGCCGCATCGTCCGACTTGATCAGCAGCCAGTTGTCGCGTTTCTCGCCCGACCGAGGCTTCAACCTGACCAGGTGCCAGAGGCCGTGCAGCTTCCGGCCGTTAAGCTCGAAGCTGATATGGCCCTTCTTCATCGCCTTGGCCGGATCGGCCTCGGGAGTCCAGGTGCCCTCGTCCCAGACGATAACCGAGCCACCGCCATATTCGCCCTTGGGGATGGTGCCTTCGAAAGAGGCATAGTCGATCGGATGGTCCTCGACATGCACGGCCAGCCGCTTTTCGTGCGGATCGAGGCTCGGACCGCGCGTCACTGCCCAGCTCCACAGCACGCCCTCATGCTCTAGGCGAAAATCATAGTGCAATCGTGTCGCGGCATGTTTCTGGACGACGAAGATGCCGCCGGCTTTCTTGCCGCGCGCGACCTTGCCGGCCGGCTCGCCGGTCTTCCTGAAATCGCGCTTGGACCGGTACTGTTCGAGGCTGGCCATCCGTTCGTGCCCCTCAGGCCGATTTGCGCTTGGGCGCGCCGGCCTTCGGCGCGGCGCGTTTGGCCGCGGGTTTGGCTCTCTTCGATGAAGAAGCCTTGGCCGAGCCGGCATCCGACGAGAGGCTCTTCTTCAGCGCATCGAACAGATTGACGACGTTCGAGGGTTTGGGGGCGGCCTTGGCCTCCGGCACCTTGCGGCCGGCCTTCTTGGCGCGGATCAACTCGAGCAGCGCATCCTCGTATTTGTCCTCGAACTTCGAAGCGTCGAACTTCGTTTTCCTCTTGTCGATGATCAGCCCGGCCAGATCGGTCATCTCCTGATCGGTCTTCACCGCCTTGATGTCGCCGAAGACGGTGTCCGGCTGGCGCACCGTGTCGTCATAGCGAAGCGTCGTCAGCACCATGCCCTTGCCCAGCGGTTCGATGACCACTGGACGCTCGCGCTGATACAGCACGACGCGTGCGAGACCGGCTGTCTTCTTGTCCGCCATGGCATCGCGGATGACGGCGAAAGCCTCCTCCGACACCTCGTCTGCGGGCGCGACATAATAGGGCGTGTCGAGATAGATCTGCTGGATCGAGGATTTGTCGACGAAGCCATCGAGGGTCATCGTGTGCGAAGATTCGACCTGCACCGCCTCGATTTCGTCCTTCTCGATATGGACGAAGCCGCCGCCTTCGACTTCGTAGCCTTTGATCTGGTCGTCATCCTCCACCGGATCGCCGGTCTCGGCATCGACATAGAGGCGCTTCACCCTGTTGCCGGTCTTGCGGTTCAGGACCCGGAACGAGACCTTCTCGGCGTGGGTGACGACGTTCGTAAGTTCGACGGCACAGGTGACCAGCGACAGCTTCAGATAGCCTTTCCAGGCCGGGCGCGGCGCCATGACATTTTCCCTTCACGAACCAGATCAACGAGAACGGATAGGTGCCGCTCCAGTTCCGCCGCTGCGTGATGAAGCGGTCTCGGGAGACCGCCTCCAGCATCATGACGGCAAGAACGATTGTTTCGCGGTGACCGCAAAAACTGAAACGCAAGCGCGCCCGGGCGGCATTCAAACGAAACATATGTGATGCAAAAGTCACACTCGGCGAAATGGCGACAAACGGCACGGAAACACCGCGAATCAGCCGCATTCCAGCCACGAAGCAACGGGTTTTCGACCAGAAATTAACATCACGTTCACCGACTATTCACGCCTCGATGCTATCGTTCCGGCAATTCGGAAGGGACAGCCGAAAATCGGGACAGGGACCCAGGTAAAATGAACTTCCTCACGCACCTCATCGGCTATGCCGCGGTCATTCGCGAATTCATTTCGCCGACTTATCGGCCCGAGCGCTATTACATGCGCGGCCCCGGTCCGGCCTGCGCCCGCCGCGGCAATTCGCTGGGCGCGCACTGACCATGACTTTCGAGAGCCGCCACAACAGCCGCATCTGCCGGCCGGGCGCCGACACCCGCGCCACCACCTATCGCGCCGAGCGCCCTATCCTCGGCGACCGCCGGCGTGCGACATCGCCACGTCTTTGATGCCGCCTCAGGCTGATCTAGTGTCTTCGGACACGAGCAGCCGAGGCCCGCGTGACCGACCTTCCCCAGCCTACCCGTCGTAAGTCCAGCCGTCCCTTTGAACCCTTCGACGGAAGTCAGCCGCTGATCGTTTTCGACGGTGCCTGCGTGCTCTGCTCCGGCTTCGTTCGCATGGTGGTCAGGCTCGACCGCAAACGCCGCTTCCGCTTCGCCACCGCGCAGTCGCCGTTGGGCGAGGCGCTGTTCAGAAAGCATGGACTGCGCACGGATTCCTACGAAACCAATCTTGTCCTTGTCGACGGCGCCGCCTTCACGCAGCTCGACAGCTTCATCGAGGTCATGTCGGAACTCGGCTGGCCGTGGCGGGCGGCCAGGGCGCTGCTGCTGTTGCCTCGCCCAATCCGCAACTGGCTGTACAATCGCATCGCCAAAAACCGTTACGCCCTGTTCGGCAGGAAGAACACCTGCGATATTCCGTCGGCCGAGCTGCGCGCGCGGTTGATCGGCTAGAGGCTCCTGGGGGCTATCGCGTTTGGCTCGCCCCATCCGGCTCACACGATTCCAGCACGATCGCGCCGCCCGCCGCCTTGCCGAGTTCCCGGCAGCCCTGAACCGTGCACAGCGTCCAGCCCGCGCTTGTCGCGCCGGAGGCGGCGAGCACGAGCCGGCGCTGCGGTCCAACCTTCGGCGCATAGGCCCACCAGCCGTCTCGCAGCACCGCGCCCTCCGGCGGCTCCATGCCGGCGCCCGAGCCCTTGATCCGCGCCTCCGTCACTTGCAGGCCGGCAGGCGCCACCTTCCAGTCTTCTTCCCAGCGCGTCCGTTCCACCGAATGCGTCCAGGACAGGGTGAAGGCGGCAACGGAGAGCGTCACCGTCTTGCCGGCGGCCAGGATGCACAGGCTCATGCAGCGGCCGAAGCCTGCCGCGCCCGCCAGCAATGCCAGCCGATCCAGACGAGCGACAACGTCCAGCCGGCCTCGTCGGTGAGAGGCACCGCCATGACCAGCAGCGCGCCGCCGACGAAGGCGACAAGCCGTTCCCACCACGCCATGCGGCGGACCAGGAAGCCGACGGCCGCCGCACCCCACAGCACGATGCCCATGCAGGCCTTGACGACGATGTAGGCGACCTCGACGGGGTAGCCGAACTGGGCGGCGATCGGACCAGGGTCCTGCAGCATCAGCGCCGGCGTATAGACGGCCATGAACGGCACGACGAAGCCGGCAATGGCAAGCTTGGTCGCCTGGATGCCGATCTTGAGGCCGCTCTCCTTCGCCATGGGTGCCGCCGCAAAAGCGGCCAGGGCCACCGGCGGCGTGAGATCGGCCATGATGCCGAAATAGAAGACGAACATGTGGCTGACCACCAGCGGCACGCCGAGCGACAGCAGCGCCGGCCCGGCCAGCGACGAGGTGATGATGTAGTTGGGAATCGTCGGGATGCCCATGCCGAGCACCAGGCAGGTGAGCATCGTCAGCACCAGCGACAGGAACAGATTGTCCTCGCCGATGGAGATGATCCAGCCGATGAAGGTGGAAGCGATGCCGGTCAGCGTCAGCGTGCCGATGACGATCCCGACAATGGCGCAGGCGATGCCGACCGGCAGCGCGTTCTTCGCCCCTTCAGCGAGCGAATCCACGCAGATCCGCAGCGTTTCGCGCCCGCCCTTGAAAGCGAAGCAGGCGACGACGAGCGCCGCGATGACCAGGCCGAGTATGTTGACGCCGAAGCGCATGAACGAGGCGGCGGCGAGCCCCAGCGCCAGCCAGAATGCGATGCGAAAGGCGAGCGGGCCGATCAGGGCCGCCAGCGGCGTGCCGAGGATGAGCACGATGGTCAACGCCAGGCCCATCGTGCCGGCGAAGATCGGTGTGTAGCCGGCAAACAGGAGGTAGATGAGGGCCGCCAGCGGCAGCACCAGCGGCCAGTGCTGGCGCACCGCGTCCCAAGGATTGGGCAGGTCCGCCTTGGCCATGCCGTGCAGGCCGGCCTTGCCGGCTTCCAGATACACCTGCCAGAAGCAGGCGCCGAAATAGAGCAGCGCCGGGATTATCGCCGCCTTGACCACTTCGGCGTAGGGGATGTTCAGCGTTTCGGCCATGATGAAGGCGACCGCGCCCATGACCGGCGGCATGATCTGGCCGCCCATCGAGGACGTCGCTTCGACGGCGCCGGCGAAGGCCGAGCGGAAGCCGAAGCGCTTCATCAGCGGGATGGTGAACTGGCCGCTGGCCACCACATTGGCGACGCCGGAGCCGGAGATGGTGCCCATCAGCGCCGAGGACAGCACGCAGACCTGCGCCGGGCCGCCGCGCCACGAGCCGACCAGGCCGAGCGCGAAATCATTGAACAGCGCGATCATGCCGGCGCGTTCGAGGAAGGCGGCGAAGACGACGAAGATGAAGATATAGGCCGCCGAGACATAGATCGGCGTGCCGTATATACCTTCGGTGCCGTAGGCGAAGGTGTCGACCAGCTGGGCGAAATCGTAGCCGCGATGGATGAAGGGCGGCGGCAGATGATTGCCGACGAAGCAGTAGGCGAGAAAGATGAAGGCGATGACCGCCAGCGGCAGGCCCATCAGCCGTCTGGCCGCCTCGAAGACCAGCGCCACCAGCACCGCGCCGACGATCAGGTCCGGCGTGGTCAGGAAGCCGGAGCGGCGGATGAGGTCGGTATAGAATACCCAATTGTAGATACCGGTGCCGAAGCCGAGCACGCCGAGCGTCCAGAACACGACCTTGGCCGGTGCGCTGGTGGCACGCAGGTTGGCGATCAGGGCAAAGCCGAGCAGCAGCAGGAAGCCGACATGCATGGCCCGCACCACCTGGCTCGGAATGCTGCCATAGGCGGCGACATAGATCTGGAACGCGGAAAAGGCGACGGCGATGGCGAATGCGACCTTGCCGGCGATGCCCTCGCCGAAGCCCGGCGGCAGCCCTTCGACTTGTTCCTCGGCGGCAGGGAGATGGAGAGCGCCATCGGTCGTTGTTCCGCTCATCCGACGCACTCCAAAATGGGCGAATTACAGCGCGAGGCGCCTGGCGAAGACATCTCAGATAGTCCCCGCCTACTTCAACAGCCCCTTCTCCTTGTAATAGCGCTCCGCACCCGGATGCAGCGGCACCGGCATGCCGTCGAGCGCCTTGGCAGGGTCGATCGCCTTGGCGGCGGCATGCGCCGCGGCCAACTGGTCGAGATGGTCGAACATCTGCTTGGTCATCTGATAGGCGGTCTCGTCGGAGACATCGGCGCGGGTAATCAGGAAATTGCCGACGGCGGCGGTAGCGACGTCCTCGCTCTGGCCTTCATAGGTGCCCTTCGGAATGACCACCGCAAGATAGGGCGAGCCGATCTTGGCAACGTCCTCGGCCGGCACCGACACGACGTTGATCGGCACGGAAGTGGCGAGGTCGCGAATCGAGGCGACGCCGAGCCCCGCCGATTGCAGGGTCGCGTCGAGCTGCCGGTTCTTGATCAGCTCGACCGATTCGGCGAAAGGCAGGTATTCGACCCGGCCAAGATCCTCGTATTTCAGCCCGGCGGCGGCGAAGATGGCACGCGCGTTGAGTTCGGTGCCCGAAGCCGGCGCGCCGACCGACAGGCTCTTGCCCTTGAGATCGGCCAGCGTCTTGATGCCGGACTCCCGGCTGGCGACGATCTGGATGTAGTTGGGATAGATGGCGGCGATGCCGCGCAGTTTGTCGAGCTTGCCCGGGAAGCCGGCCTCGGCATTGCCCTCGGCGGCCAGCTTGACGGAATCGCCGAGCGCGAAGGCGATCTCGCCCTTGCCCTGTTGCAGCAGATTGAGGTTTTCCACGGAAGCCTTCGTAGCCTGCACCTGGGTACGGGCGCCTGCGATACCCTTGCCGTAGATTTCCGACAGCGCCACACCAAGCGGATAGTAGACGCCCGACGTGCCGCCGGTCAGCACGTTGATGAATTCCTGCGCTCCGGCTGAAACAACGCCGAAGCCAAGTGAAAGCGCCACCATGGCGGCTGCAACGGTTTTCGTTCTGAAATGGAACACCTGATTTCCTCCCTGCAATGCTGACAACCGCACCGCCTCCCAGATGCGAACCGGGCGAGTTTAGACGGCGAGCCGGAAATGCCAACCCGCAATTCTGTCGGGGCATCAAACGAAAAACTCGCCTGTGCGGCGGGTCATCGGCGCAACCTGCACCATGAGAACTATGTACCATGGCTGCGCTCACAAAGTCAAGGAAAAAAATCCTATCATGAAAAACTGGCGGCACAAGAAGCTGTCGGCACCGGTGCTGGCCGTCGTCAGGCCTTTTGCCGACATGCATTCGGAGCCGTGCCGGAAACAGATGGCGGCTTGCACAAAATGCCATCGCAGCCGAAAATTTTGCGTAGCTTGTCGAAATCGGTCGCCGCCGCGCGACATACGTCTGGCCCCGCAAGGACGCGGCCTTCGAAACCACGGGAGAAGACCCATGCGATACATGCTTTTGATCAACAACGACGAAGCCGCACTGGCTAACACGCCGGTCGAGAAGGCCCAGCAGATGAGCGCGGCTTATGGCGCCTATACCGAAGCGTTGAAGAAATCCGGTGCGTGGCTGGCCGGCGAAAGGCTGCGCCCGACCCAGGCAACCACCTCGGTGCGGATTTCTGACGGCAAGACCAACGTGATCGACGGCCCCTATGCCGACACCAAGGAGCAGCTTGCTGGCTTCTACATGATCGAGGCGGCCGATATCGATACCGCCATCGACTGGGCGGCGCGCTGTCCGGCGGCCAGCACCGGCACGGTCGAGTTGCGGCCGATCTGGGAAATGGCCGACTACATGCCGCAGAAATGATGCCGTGATGGACAGTCGCCCGGAGACCGCCCGGGCGGCCGCGGAGGCCGCCGCCCGGCAAAGCTATGGCAAGCTGGTCGCCTGGCTCGCTGCGCGCACGCGCGACGTGGCCGCCGCCGAGGATGCATTGGCCGATGCCTTTGCCGCCGCGCTCGAAAGCTGGCCACGAACCGGCGTGCCCGAAAAGCCGGAAGCCTGGCTGCTGGCCGTGGCGCGGCGCCGGCGTGTCGATGCCGTGCGGCGGCGGCTGACCAGCGAGGCCGGTCGCGAGCATCTCAAGCTGATTGCCGAGGAGGCGGAGGCACGCATGACCGACGAAGACCTGCCCGACGAACGGCTGCGGCTGATGTTCGCCTGTGCCCATCCGGCCATGGAAGCCGGCGTGCGTGCGCCGCTGATCCTGCAGACCATCCTTGGCTTCGATGCGGCCACGATCGCGTCCGCCTTCCTGGTCTCGCCCGCGACGATGGGCCAGCGCCTGGTGCGCGCCAAGGCCCGCATTCGTGAGACAGGCATTCCATTCCGGGTGCCGGAGCGGGCCGAACTCGGCGAGCGGCTGGATGCTGTGCTGGAGGCCATCTACGCGACCTTTGCCGAAGGCTGGTCCGACCCGGCCGGCACCGAGACTCGCCGCCGCAATCTGGCGACAGAAGGCATCTGGCTCGGCAGGCTGGTGGCGTCGCTGATGCCGAATGAGCCGGAAGCGCTGGGCCTGCTGTCGCTGATGCTGTTTGCCGAAGCGCGTCGCGCCGCGCGCCGCGATGCGGACGGAGACTATGTGCCGCTTGCCGAGCAGGATTGTGCGCTGTGGGATAATGCCTTGATCGACGAGGCGGAAGCGCTGCTCGGCCGCGCCGCAACGAGAGATGTCATCGGCCGCTATCAGCTGGAGGCGGCCGTGCAATCCGCCCATGCGGCGCGGCGGCGGACCGGCCGGACCGACTGGGCCGCGGTCCGGGAACTCTACGACGCGCTGTCGGTGATTGCCGGCTCACCCGTTGTGTCGATCAATCGTGCCGTGGCGATCTCCGAAGCCGAGGGCGCGGTGGTGGGACTGGCGGTCCTTTACACGCTTGGCGACGACAAGCGGCTTGCAGACTATCAGCCCTATTGGGCGGCCCGCGCCGGCCTGCTGGCCAGGCTTGGTGAGATCACGCAAGCCGCCGACGCCTACGACCGGGCGATCGGGCTCGAACACGATCCGGCCGTGCGCCGGTTCCTGCAGGAGAAGCGGGCAATCCTTGGAAATTGAGTCTCCTGGAGCGGAGGTGGATCGATCAGCCCGGCCACATCTCGTGCGAGGCGTTGAGTTTCTTCATCAGCGGATGCGCGCGCAGCGTGGACCATAGCCGTTCGACGTTGGGCCAAGCCGCTCGCGCCTTGTCGATGTTGGGATGCCAGGCCACCAGCATGACGAGATAGATGTCGGCCAGCGACATCTGGTCTCCGACCAGCCAGTCGCGGCCGCGCAAGGCGGTATCGAGAACGGCGAAGCCGCGGTCCATCTCGGCAATGGCGGCCTGTTCAACGGCTGTCGTGCCGCCGGCGTCGGTGGTGTAGCGATGGGCGTAGTACAGCCGCAGGATCGCGGGATAGAGCACCGAGGACATGAAGGCCATCCAGCGCAGGAAGTCGGCGCGGGCAGGCGCGCCGACAGCCGGCGCCAGGCCGGCGTCCGGGTGGCGCTCGGCAAGCAGGATGCAGATCGCCGCCGATTCGGTCATCGAACGGCCGTCCGGCAGCGTCAGCACCGGAACCTGGTTCAACGGGCTGATGTCAAGAAAGGCCTGGTCGGGGAAGGCCTGGTTGGGGAAGGCCTGGTCGGGCCGGTCCTTCGGTACGTCGATCTGCTCGAACGGCGCGTCCGCCAATGCCAGCGCCGCCTCGACGACGAAGCCGCCGCTGCCGGGGCGGGTGTAGAGCTTGTACATGAAATCCTCCGCCGGCCGCATAAGCGGGCTGGCGGCGATATGAACCGGAAGCAGGGTTCTGCTCAAGCCGGCTGCGGCCGCCAAGCGTGGTTTATTTCGCGGCCGTGCCGAAGACCAGAGGCCTACGCACCCAATCCTTCGAACAGGATGGTCGACAGATACCGCTCGGCGAAGTCGGGGATGACCACGACGAGGTTCTTGCCCTTGTTTTCAGGCCGCGAGCCGACGACGATCGCCGCCTGCAGGGCGGCGCCCGACGAGATGCCGACCGGCACGCCTTCGAGGCGCGCGACGAGGCGCGCATTGGCGACCGAATCCTCGTTCGAGACCTTGACGATCTCGTCGTAGATCGTGGTGTCGAGGATTTTAGGCGCGAAGCCGGCGCCGATGCCCTGGATCTTGTGCGGACCGGGCTGGCCGCCGGACAGCACCGGGGAGGCCTCCGGCTCGACGGCGACGACATGCACGGAGGGCTTGCGCTTCTTCAGCACCTGGCCGACGCCGGTGATGGTGCCGCCGGTGCCGATGCCGGAGACGAGGATATCGACCTCGCCATGCGTGTCGTTCCAGATCTCCTCGGCGGTCGTGGTGCGGTGTATCTCTGGGTTGGCCGGATTTTCGAACTGCTGCGGGATGATGGCGTTGGGGATCGTCGCGGCCAGTTCGTCGGCCTTGGCGATGGCGCCCTTCATGCCCTTCGGCCCTTCGGTCAGGACCAGCTCGGCGCCGAGCAGCGCCAGCATCTTGCGGCGCTCGACCGACATCGTCTCCGGCATGGTCAGGATCAGCTTGTAACCCTTGGCGGCGGCGGCGAAGGCGAGAGCGATGCCGGTGTTGCCGGATGTCGGTTCGATCAGCGTCGTCTTGCCGGGAGAAATCTTGCCGGCCGCCTCCAGCGCCTCGATCATCGCCACGCCGATGCGGTCCTTGACCGAGGCGATCGGGTTGAAGAATTCGAGCTTGGCGATGAGGTTGGCGACGACGCCCTTTTCCCTGGCGAATTTGTCGAGCCGCACCAATGGCGTATCGCCGATCGTGTCGGTGATCGAATTGTAGATGCGGCCGCGACCGGGCACGCGGGCGGAGGTGACGGGTTTGTTCATTGGTTTCGCTCCCAAAACTTCAGGCGATTGGCGTTCAGCCGGCAAGATAGAGCCTTCGGTCGCGCAAGATAGACTGTCGGCCGAAAATATCCGAGTGGGGGCCGTGTCTAAAACGCCCTTGTCCTGGAAAAGCGTTTTCGGGAAAAGCCGATCTCGGGAATGTTTTGGCCGAAAGTGCCCTATTGGCGGGCGGCAATCGCCGCTGCCGCTCCGACCATGAAGCCGGCGGCAGTGCGGTTCAGCGCCTTGAGCGCTCGCGGCGATTTCAGGAACCAGCGCGCCTTGGCCGCCAGCGCGAGATAGGGCACCAGCACGACCAAGAGCACGACGATGGTGATCGCCACGAGAATGCCGTAGTCGGCCAGCGTGATCGTCTTCAGGTCGACGATGGTCGGCGTGATCGCAAGATAGAAGATCATCGTCTTCGGATTGCCGAGCGTGACGGTCAGGCCGGCGACAAAGCTGGACAGCAGCCCGCCCTTGCCTTTCCTCGCCTCGACCGTCTCGGGCGTGATGCCGCTGTTCCAGAAGCGCCAGCCGAGAAAGGCCAGATAGGCAACGCCCAGCCATTTGATGGCGAGAAAAACCATGCCGAAGGTCTGCGCGACGAAAGCGAGGCCGAGCACCACGGCGGTCAGATAGGTGAGATCGCCAAGCATCAGGCCGAAGGACATGGCAAGCGACGAGCGAAAGCCGGAACCGAGCGCACGCGCGACGAGCGCGGTGACGCCAGGGCCGGGAATGGCGGCAGCGATGCCGAGTGCGGCACTGTAGGCGAGAAATCCGGTAAGGGTCATGGCGTTGGCCTCAGATCACATGCCTTGTCGCATGGAACGGAACCAAAGTTGATTCCCTGCGGCCGGAATTCATTGCACCAGATGTCGCTGGTCCCCCTCTGGTCGCTTCGCGGCCAACTTCTCGCCGCTGCGAGCAGCAGCCTCCTCCCCCCTTTCCGCGGGTGGAGAGCCTCCCTTGCGCGAGCAGAATCAGGAACGGCCGTCGCCATAGGTGACGCGCCAGATGGTGCCGTTGCCATCCTCGGTGACGATCAGCGCGCCGTCGCTTGCCACCGCCACGCCTGCCGGCCGGCCCCAGACATTGCCGTTGGAGGCTACGAAGCCGGTCATGAAATCCTCGTATTCGCCGGTAGGCTTACCATCCCTGAACAGCAACCGGACAACCTTGTAGCCGGTTCTGTTGCCGCGATTCCACGAGCCATGCAGGGCAACGAAAGCGTCGCCCTGATACTCCTGTGGAAAAGTCTTGCCGTCGTAGAAGGCGATGTTGAGCGGCGCCGAGTGCGCCTGCATCAGCACATCGGGAATGGTCGCCTTGCCGGCAAGATCGGGACGCTCGCCCTCATGAAGCGGATCCTCATTGTCGCCGATATAATACCAGGGCCAGCCATAGAAGGCGCCGTCCTTGACGGCCGTTGCGTATTCGGGCGGCACATCGTCGCCAAGCCCGTCCCGCTCGTTGACGACGCACCACAGCGCCCCGGTCGCCGGCTGCACGGTCATGCCCGAGCAGTTGCGCAGTCCAGTGGCGACAGTTCTGCCATTCTTGCCGTCCGGATCGAAGGCCAGCACCTCGGCGCGGCCGCTCTCGGAGCCCCAGGCAGCGCCGAGCGGCTTCGACCGGGCCCATGCGTCAAGGCCGCCTTGTGGCTCCTTCGCCATGTCCGAAGCGGCGTTCGAACCCGAGCCGACCGACAAATAGAGCGTCTTGCCGTCGGGCGAGAAGGCGATGTCGCGGGTCCAGTGATGATTGGCGGGAATGTCGTCGACGACGGTTTCCGGCTCGCCGGAAGCGCTCAGATCACCATTGCGATAGGCAAAGCGCACGATGCTGTCGCTGTTGGCGACATAGACCCATTGCGGGTCATTGCCCGGCGGATAGAAGGCAATGCCATAGGGCTGATTGAGGTTGCCGGCAAAGATGCCTTTCTCGGCGGGTTTCGCGCTGCCTGCGGCCAGCCGAAAGACGCGGACCCGATTGGCTTCGCTGTCGGCGACGAACAGGTCGCCATTCGGAGCGACGCGCACGACACGCGGATTGGCGATGCCCGATGCGACCAGTTCGGCCGAAAAACCGGGCGGCAATCGCGGCCTGGCGCCTTGCGGCCGCTCCGCCAGGCCGGCGCTATTCGAGGTGGATTTGGTGACGTCGGGCTTCGGCAGGTCTTCCGGCTTGATCAGCCGGCGCACCCCCGGCCTGTCGGCACGCCAGTCGCCGAAGGCGGCGGCACCTTTGAGCACCGGCTGATCGGCCTGTTGGGCGGATGCCGTCGTGACGGCAAACAGGGCGACAAAGGCCGTACCAGCGAAACGGATCATCCCGTCCTCCAACATTGGTCACGGGTCAGGAACGGCAGGTTTCGCCGATCGTTCCGCTTTACACGACGAGTTGAAGGCAGACCACTTCCAGGCTCAGTTGCCGGCGGCGTAGAAATCGTCATCCAGGCGTTTTTCCAGCGCGACGAGATCGGCCGGCAGCGGCAGCCCCATGGCGCGCATCTCCCGCAGTTTTTCGCGCAACTGTTCCTGGATTTCGTGCTGGTCTTCCGGCTGGTTGACCATTTCCTCCAGCAGCAGGCTGATGCGGGCCTTGAATTCTTCGAGCGCCATTCTTTTTCTCCTCGGCAGCCTGTTCTTCGGAAGCGCGGGAAGCCGCCATTCGCGGGCCGGCATCACCTGAGTATCAGCGCCTTAGCGTAACATGCGGGAAATCAGCTGCGCGGTATAGTCGACCATCGGCACGATGCGGGCATAGTTCAGCCGCGTCGGGCCGATGACGCCGAGCGCGCCGACGACGCGGGCGTCCTTGTCGCGATAGGGCGCGACGACCAGCGACGAGCCCGACAGCGAAAACAGCTTGTTTTCCGAGCCGATGAAGATGCGCACGCCCGATCCCTGCTCGGCAAGGTCAAGCAGCTGGATCAGCCCGTCCTGCGTCTCCATGTCCTCGAACAGGTGCCGCAGCAATTCGATATCGGCTTGGGCCGTGACGTTTTCGAGCAAATTGGCGCGGCCGCGCACGATAAGCCGCGCAGGCAGGCCGCTTTCGGCACCGGCCCAAACCGCCAGGCCTTTCTCGACAAGGTCCTGCGACAGCGTGTCGAGCGCTGCCCTGGTCTCTTCCTTGATGCGGGCGATCTCGGTCCGCGCCTCGGCCAGCGTACGGCCGCGAATATGGGCGTTGAGGAAGTTCGAGGCTTCGTGCAGTTGCGACACGGTGATGCCGGCCGGCAGCTCGATGACGCGATTCTCCACATCGCCGTTCTGCGACACCAGCACCGCCAGCGCCTTGGTCGGCTCGAGCTGGATGAATTCGATATGCTTCAGCGCGACCTCGTTCTTCGCGGCCAGAACCAGGCCGGCGCCGCGCGACATGCCCGACAGCATCTGGCTGGCCTCGGTCAGCATGTGCTCCAGAGTGGCGCCCGAACCGGAGGCCCGCACCTGCGCCTCGATGCTGCGGCGCTCCTCGTCGGAAAGGTCGCCAAGCTCCATGAAGGCATCGACGAAGAAGCGCAGCCCGGCCTGCGTGGGCAGCCGGCCGGCCGAGATATGGGGCGCATAGATCAGGCCGAGGTGCTCGAGGTCGCTCATCACGTTGCGAATGGTGGCCGGCGACAGCGAGGACGGCAGGATACGCGACAGGCTGCGGGATCCCACCGGTTCACCGTCCCTGAGATAGGAATCGACGATGCGCCGGAAGATGTCGCGCGAACGCATGTCGAGGGATTGAAGCGCGGGCGCCTGCGAGTTCGGATCGACTGCCTTGGTCATTGCGCCAAAAACCTCCAGCTTAAGGATATAGACTTCCGCCCGACCCGCGCAACCGGTGTCTGCGTCAGATCACCCCGGCGTCTGTGTCAGATCGCTCGGTGTCTGTGTCAGATCACCCGGTGTCTGTGCCAGATCGCTCGGCCATTTTCCTTTGCGCCATCCGTCCCATGCGGCTACAAGCCGGCCAAGATTCCGAAAAATGAACGAGAAAGTAGCCTGAATGCGCCCTTCCAAACGCCAATTCGACGAAATGCGCGCCATATCCTTCGAGCGCGGCGTCTCCAAGCATGCCGAAGGCTCGTGCCTGGTGAAATTCGGCGACACGCATGTCCTGTGCACCGCCAGCCTGGAGGAAAAAGTGCCGGGCTGGATGCGCAATTCCGGCAAGGGCTGGGTGACGGCGGAATATGGCATGCTGCCACGCTCGACCGGAGAGCGCATGCGCCGCGAGGCCTCCGCCGGCAAGCAGGGCGGCCGCACGCTGGAAATCCAGCGGCTGATCGGCCGCTCCTTGCGCGCCGTGGTCGACCTGCAGGCGCTCGGCGAGCAGCAGATCACCGTCGACTGCGACGTCATCCAGGCCGATGGCGGCACCCGCACCGCCTCGATCACCGGCGGCTGGGTCGCGCTTTACGATTGCCTGCGCTGGATGGAAGCGCGGCAGATGACCAGCGTCGCCAAGGTGCTGAAAGACCACGTCGCGGCGATTTCCTGCGGCATCCATGACGGCCAGCCGGTCATCGACCTCGATTATATCGAGGATTCGGCCGCCGGCACCGATGCCAATTTCGTCATGACCGGCAAAGGCGGCATCGTCGAGATCCAGGGCACCGCCGAGGGCGAACCTTTTTCGGAAGGGCAGTTCGCCGAGCTGATGGGCCTGGCCAAGAAAGGCATCCAGCGCCTGGTCAGCCTGCAGCAGATGGCGGTGGCGTAGGTTTCAAATGCCGAGCTTGAGCGTGACTCCTTCCGCAATCCTGGAATCAGCCCTCTACGTCACCGATCTCCCCGCAGCGGAAGCGTTCTACACCGAGATCCTCGGCCTTGACCTCCTCGGCAAGGTCGAGGGCCGCCACCTCTTCTTCCGCTGCGGCCCCGGCGTGCTGCTGATCTTCAACGCCGAGGCGACCAAGATCCCGCCGGCGCCCGACGCGCGGCTGAAAGTGCCGCCGCACGGCGCGGTCGGCGAAGGCCATCTCTGCTTTGCCGCGACCGCCGATGAAATCAGCCGCTGGAAATCCCATCTGAAGGCGAAGAAGATCGCCATCGAAAGCGAATTCGAATGGCCGCAAGGCGGCCGCTCGATCTATATCCGCGATCCCTCCGGCAATTCGATCGAATTCGCCGAGCCGAGAATCTGGGGACTTTGATGCATTCACTCGACGGAAAGAAGATCGTCGTCGCCAGCCACAATGCCGGCAAGCTGCGCGAATTCGCCGACCTGATGGCGCCGTTCGGTTTCGAGGCGAAATCGGCCAAGGAATACGGCCTGCCGGAGCCGGAGGAAACCGGCACCACCTTCGAGGAAAACGCCTATATCAAGGCCTTCGCCGCCGCTAAAGCCACTGGCCTGCCGGCGCTGTCGGACGATTCCGGCCTGTGCGTCGACGCGCTTGACGGCGCGCCAGGCGTCTATACCGCCAACTGGGCCGAAACCCCCGACGGGTCGCGCGATTTCGGCATGGCCATGCAGCGCACCGAAGTGGCACTGCAGGAAGTCGGAGCCGCCTTGCCGCAACAGCGCAAGGGGCGCTTTGTCGCCGTCATATGCCTGGCGTTCCCCGACGGCGAGGCCGAATATTATCGCGGCGAGGCCGAAGGCACGCTGGTCTGGCCGCCGCGCGGCGGACTCGGCTTCGGCTACGACCCGGTTTTCCTGCCGGATGGCTTCGACAAGACCTTTGGCGAGATGAGTGCTGAGGAGAAACACGGCTGGAAGCCCGGCCAGTCGGCCGCGCTGTCGCACCGCGCCCGGGCTTTCCAGAAATTCGCCGAGGCACGATTGAATCTGGCGCGAACGGGTTCGACATGACCATGCTGCTCGACCGCAGCCCGGGCTTCGGCGTCTATGTGCATTGGCCGTTCTGCGCGGCCAAATGCCCTTATTGCGACTTCAACAGCCATGTCCGCCATCAGCCGGTTGACCAGGACCGTTTTTCGAGCGCTTTCGAGGCGGAACTCGCGACGATGCGCGAGCGCACCGGGCCACGAGAAGTGACCAGCATATTCCTCGGCGGCGGCACGCCATCGCTGATGAAGCCGGAAACGGTGGCCAGGGTCCTGGATGCGGTAGCGAAGTACTGGACCGTTCCGGCCGGCATTGAGGTGACGCTGGAAGCAAACCCGTCCTCGGTCGAGGCCGAGCGTTTTCGCGGCTACCGGGCGGCGGGCGTCAACCGCGTCTCGCTCGGGGTGCAGGCGCTGAACGACAAGGATTTGCGCTTCCTCGGCCGGCTGCACAATGTCGAGGAAGCACTGCACGCCATCGGTCTTGCACGTGAGATTTTTCCGCGGCTCTCCTTCGATCTCATCTATGCGCGGCCCGGCCAGACGCCCGAGGCCTGGCAGGCCGAGCTTGAACAGGCAATCGGCCATGCCGCCGACCACCTGTCGCTCTACCAGCTGACCATCGAGGAAGGCACCCCATTTCACGCCCTGCATGCGGCCAAGAAATTCACTATTCCCGATAATGACCACGCCGCCGACCTCTATGCGTTGACGCAGGAGATCACATCCGCGCATGGTTTGCCGGCTTACGAGATTTCCAATCATGCCCGGCAGGGCGCCGAGAGCCGGCACAATCTGACCTACTGGCGTTATGGCGAATATGTCGGCGTCGGCCCCGGCGCGCATGGCCGCTTCGTCGAGAATGGCCGCCGCGTGGTGACGATCGCCGAGCGGATGCCGGAAACCTGGGCCAATCTGGTCGAGGCCAAGGGCCATGGCGTCACCGGTGGCGAGATCCTGACGCGCTCCGAAGAAGCCGACGAATTCCTGCTGATGGGCTTGCGATTGGCCGAGGGCATCGACCTCTCGCGCTACGAGGCGTTCTCCGGACGCGGCCTGTCGAGCGCACGGCTGTCGGTGTTGCAGGGCGAAGGTCTGGTCGCGCCGATCGGCAACACCCGGCTGCGCGCCACGCCGGCCGGCATGATCGTGCTCGACGCCGTGGTGGCCGATCTCGCGCGGTAGGTTCTACGAGGCGAGTGCCGAACCTAGTGTCGGCAGGGCAGAGGGGGGTGCGAAGGTACGCTACCGATCGGCTTTCATTTTGCGTCGCTTCGCTCCTTGCCCCGTCTTGGGACGACGAAGGAGAGCCGTCTCTGCCAAACTTGCTCGGCTAAGCGTCGTGCTTGTGGCGGTGTTTGCCGCGCTCCTTTTCGGCATGCGCCTCTCCAGAGCGAACCGGCTTGGCGTCGTCCTTGTCGCGTCGGGCGCGGTGCTGGTCGCCTATCGAGGGATGCGGCACGCCGTTGCGGGAGCTCTTGGTTTCAAGACGGGTGATGAAGATATCGAAGCGATTGGGCATCGTCCGGTCAGTGCTCCGTCGTGCTGTCGGTTTCGGAAAGTGTCACTCTCTCGGGCAAGGTGCTTGCGGCGAGCTCTTTGGTCAGTCTGTCCATCCTGTCCTCCTCCGGATTCAGGGGTAAATCTGCCGAACCCGGTTTCGTTCCCTACTGTGGCAAAGGAATGGCGAGAGGACCGATGTCGGCTTTTGCAACCCGGCGCCGGCCGTGCCAAACAGGGGTTGAACGGAGATGCATCGGTGACCGGCGAAACTGGCAAGCGCAGTTATGTGGTCGGACAGACCGAGATCGCGGCCCGACCGCTCGAAATGGCGCTCTATCTGGTGGCGACGCCGATCGGCAATCTCGCCGATATCACGCTGCGCGCGCTGGAGACGCTGGCCGCCGCCGATATCGTCGCTTGCGAGGACACACGGGTGTCGCGCGTGCTGCTCGACCGCTACGGCATTCGCCGCCGCACCACGGCCTATCACGAGCACAATGCCGGCGAGGCCGGGCCGAAGCTGATCGCGGCCCTTCAAGCCGGACAGAGCGTGGCGCTGATTTCCGACGCCGGCACGCCGCTGGTCTCCGATCCCGGCTACCGGCTGGTCGGCGAGGCGCTCGACCTTGGCATCCGCGTCGTCCCGATCCCAGGTCCGTCGGCACCGCTCGCCGCGCTGACCGCATCCGGCCTGCCGTCGGACGCCTTTATGTTCGCCGGGTTTTTGCCGGTAAAGACCGGGCAGCGGCTGACGCGGCTGGAGGCCCTCAAGGCGGTGCCGGCGACGCTGATCTTCTTCGAATCGCCGCGCCGGCTGGCAGACTCCCTCGCCGCCATGGTCGAAGCCCTCGGCGGCGAGCGCAAGGCCGCGATCGGCAGGGAATTGACCAAGACCTTCGAGGAGATGCGCACCGGCACGTTGCAAACGCTCGCCGACCATTACGCGGCGGCCGATACGCCAAAGGGCGAGATCGTCGTCTGCGTCGGTCCGGCCGAGGCCAAGGCCGAGGAACCTGCCGACATCGACCGCCTGCTGCTGTCGCTCGCCGCCGAAATGCCGGCCTCCAAGGCGGCGGCGGAAGCCGCGAAAATGACCGGCGGCCAGAAACAGGCGCTCTACCGGCGGCTGCTGGAGCTTAGGGACAGACCATGATCCCGAAAAGTGGAAACCGGTTTTCGGGAAAGATCATGGTCGAACAAAGTTCCGGCAGTGGCTGAGCACCGCCCCAGCGCCAGCCGCCAAAAAGCCTATCGGCGCGGCCATCGCAGCGAATGGCTGGCGGCCGCAGCGCTGATGCTGAAGGGCTACCGCATTCTCGCGCGCCGCCACCGCACCCGCTTCGGCGAGATCGACCTGATCGCGCGGCGCGGCGACCTCGTGCTGTTCGTCGAGGTCAAGGCGCGCCGCACGCTGATGGAAGCCATGGAGGCGATCGGCCGCGAATCGGAGCGCCGCATCGAAGGGGCCGCCGACATCTGGCTGTCGCGCCAGCCCGACTATGGCAGATTGTCGATGCGTTTCGACATGGTCGCGGTGCTGCCCTGGCGCTGGCCGGTGCATGTCGAGAACGCGTTCTATGGACGGAGTTGAGGTTGCTCGCCCTTCGCATGCTCGGGGCGTTCGTCGTTCGGAAAGCCAATTGGCTTTCCGCCCGCTCCTCACCCCCAGATCATCAACGCCGCCAGCCCGACGACACCGACCACCAGCCGCCACCAGCCGAACAGCGAATAGCCGTTGCGCGAGACGTAATCGAGCAGGTATCGAACGACGATGAGCGCCGTGACGAAGGCGGCAACGAAGCCAACGGTTATGATGGGCAGGTCGGCTGATGTCAGCACATTGCGGTTCTTGAACAGATCGAAGGCGAAGGCGCCGACCATCGTCGGTATGGCCAGGAAGAACGAGAACTCCGCGGCTGCCCGCTTGTCGACGCCCAGAAGCAGCGCACCGACGATCGTCGAACCCGAGCGCGACGTGCCCGGAATGAGCGACAGGCATTGGAAAAGCCCGATCTGCAGATAGAGCCTGGTCGGGAACCGCTCGACGTCGCGGTACATCGGCTTCAGCTTCATGCGGTCCACCGCCAGCAGCACGACGCCGCCGATGATCAGCATGATGCAGATCAGCCGCGGCGATTCGAACAGGATGGTCTTGATGAAATCATGCGCCAATGCGCCGATCACCGCTGCCGGCAGGAAGGCGATCAGTATGCCGATGGCGAAATGTCGCGTCAGCCGGTCATGGGGCAGTTCGAACAGCATCTGCCACAAACGGCGGAAATAGACGCTGAGAATCGCCAGGATGGCGCCGAGCTGGATCAGGATCTCGAAAGCCTTGCCAGTCGAATGGAAGCCGAGGAAATGCCCGGCGAGCAGGATATGGCCGGTCGAGGACACCGGTATGAACTCGGTCAACCCCTCCAGCAGGCCGAGCAGCAGGGCTTCGACAATGGTCTGGCTTTCCATGGCACCCTCGGCATTGGCGGGACGGCTTGCTTGTCATGGCCCGCAACTCCCCCTATAGGTCGCAGCACCCTGACGGCCCGCTAACCGGGCGGCCAAGACTTACCGGTGCGCCCGGCGATTCGCCAGTGCGCTTTATCATCGCGGAACCATGCTGACGCTTTTCCATCATCCCATGTTCGCCACTTGTCGCTTCGTCCGCCTCGCTTTCGGCGAATATGGCGAGGAGTTGGCCCTGATCGAGGAAAAGCCCTGGACGCGGCGCAAGGAGTTCCTGGCGCTGAACCCTGCCGGCACGCTGCCGATCCTGCTGGCGGAAGGCGACGTGCCGATCGTCGGCGCAACGGTGATCTCGGAATATCTCGACGAGACGCGCGGCGTCTTGAAGCGCGACAAGCGGCTGTTCGCCGAGGACCCGATGCAGCGCGCCGAAATCCGCCGGCTGACCGACTGGTATCTCAACAAGGCCGAGAGCGAAGTGACGAGGCATCTGGTGCGCGAGCGCGTGCTGAAGCCGGTGATGCCGGAGACGGCGGGCGGCGGCTCGCCGGATTCGGCCGCGATCCGTGCGGCCCGCGCCAACATCCGCCAGCACATGAAATACACCAACTGGCTGGCCGGCACCCGTCATTGGCTGGCCGGCAGCAGAGTGACCTATGCCGATCTCGCGGCGGCGGCGACGCTGTCCGTTCTCGATTATCTCGGCGAGGTCGACTGGCGCGAACATGCCGCGGCGCGCGAGTGGTACACGCGGGTCAAGTCGCGGCCCTCCTTCCGGCCGCTTTTGACCGACCGCGTGCGCGGTCTTTCGCCGGTGTCGCATTATGCGGACCTCGACTTCTGACGCGTCAAAACTGCGCGCGCTGATCGACGCAGAGGCGCGTCGCGCCGGCTTCGATGCCGTGGCCGTCACCACCCCCGACGCGATTCCGCTGGCGTCGGCGCGATTGGCCGAATTCGTCGCCGACGGTTTTCACGGCTCGATGGACTGGATCGCCGAGACGCTCGAACGTCGCGGCGCGCCGACAGCGCTTTGGCCGGAAGTGCGCTCGATCATCGTGCTGGCGATGAATTACGGCCCGGACCGCGATCCGCGCGAAGTGCTGGCCAGGCGCGACCGGGGTGCCATCTCCGTCTATGCGCAAAACCGCGACTATCATGATGTGATGAAAGGCCGGCTGAAAGAGATCGCCGGCAAGATCGTGGCGCGCGCCGGCGGCGACGTGAAGGTTTTCGTCGACACCGCACCCGTCATGGAAAAGCCGCTGGCGGAGGCTGCCGGGCTCGGCTGGCAAGGCAAGCACACCAACCTGGTCAGCCGCGAACATGGCTCCTGGCTGTTCCTAGGCACCATCTTCACCACGGCCGAACTTGCGCCCGACCGCGCCGAGATCGACCATTGCGGTTCCTGCCGCGCTTGCCTCGATGCCTGCCCAACCGACGCCTTTCCGGCACCCTACCGGCTCGACGCGCGGCGCTGCATCTCCTACCTCACCATAGAGAACAAGGGGCCGATCCCGCATGAATTCCGCGACAAGATCGGCAACCGCATCTATGGCTGCGACGACTGCCTCGCGGCCTGCCCATGGAACAAGTTCGCCCGGGCGGCTTCGGAGGCCAAGCTCGCGGCGCGCGACGATTTGCGCGAGCCGACGCTCGCCGAGCTTTTGCAATTGGACGACGCTGCCTTCCGCGCATTCTTCTCCGGCTCGCCGATAAAACGCATCGGCCGCGACCGTTTTATCCGCAACGTGCTGATCGCTGCAGGCAATTCCGGCGATATTTCGTTGGCGGGCGCGGTGCGTGCCTTGCTGGAGGACGTCTCGCCATTGGTGCGGGGCGCGTCAATATGGGCGCTGGCGCGGCTCGTGTCCGACGCGGAATATTCCGAGCGGGCCGCTGCCGGCCTGAAAACCGAGAGCGACGCGGCCGTGCGCGAGGAATGGTTTCTGGCGCGGCCGAGCAAGGCAAATCCATGAGCGAAAAACAGGTCTTCATCTTCGGTGCCGGCTATTCCGGCAAGGCTTTTGCCCGAGCCGGCAAGGCTTTTGCCCGACCCAAACAAGGGGCCGCCATGATCCTGGGCACGACGCGTTCATCGGAGAAATTCGAGGCGCTGCGACAGGCCGGCATCGCACCGCTGCTGTTCGATGGCGCGCTGACCGATGAAATCGGCGATGCGCTGAACAAAACAACGCATCTGGTGATATCGGTCGCGCCGGAAGAGGCCGGCGATCCCGTGCTGAATGCTGCCCGAGAGGCAATCGCCCGGATGCCGGCGCTGGAATGGATCGGCTATCTCTCGACCGTGGGCGTCTATGGCGATCATGGCGGCGCCTGGGTCGACGAAACAGCGCGATGCCGGCCGGTGTCCAAGCGCTCGGTGATGCGGGTCGAGGCCGAGCAGGACTGGCTACGACTGGGCGGGGAAATCGGCCGGCCGGTGGCGATCCTGCGCTTGTCCGGCATCTATGGTCCGGGTCGCAACGCCCTGGTCAATCTGGAAAACGGCACCGCAAGGCGGCTGGTCAAGCCGGGCCAGGTGTTTAACCGCATCCATTGCGACGACATCGCAGGTGCTCTCTGGCAACTCATCGAAGCCAATACAGGCGGTATCTTCAACGTTACCGACGACCTTCCGGCACCGCCGCAGGACGTCGTCGCCTATGCCGCTTCGCTGATGGGTGTCACACCACCGCCCGGAATTCCCTTCGACGCCGCCCAACTTTCGCCCATGGCGCGGTCATTCTATGGCGAGAACAAACGCGTCGCCAATGCGGCGATCAAGGCGGCGGGCTATCGGTTTCGCTTTCCGGACTACCGCGCCGCCTTCGACCATATGTGGGCCAGCGGCGACTGGCGAGACGGCGAAGCGCGCAGCCCGATGAAGCGCGGATGATCGAAGCCGCGCGGCGGGCGTGATATGATTCGGCGATTCAAGGTGAGGAGGGGTCGGATTCATGAGGGCATCGATGCCATCGTCTCTGGGCGGAAGGGCGCTTCTCGCGGCCGCACTGCTTGCCCTGACCGGGCTGGCCGCGCAGCCGGCAGCGGCCGAGGAACGGGCGAAAGATCTGTTTGGCGCCAAGAAACTGCCTGCCGCGACATCGGCGCAGTCGATCGGCTTCTATTCCAAGGGCTGTTTTGCCGGCGGCGTGGCCATTCCCATGGACGGCCCGAGCTGGGAGGTGATGCGGCCGTCGCGCAATCGCCGCTGGGGCCACCCGGCGATGATCGCGCTGATCGAAAAGCTCGCGCGTGACGCCCATGCCGACGGCTGGCCGGGTCTGTTGATCGGTGATATTTCGCAGCCGCGCGGCGGTCCGATGCTGACTGGCCACGCCTCGCACCAGATCGGCCTCGACGCCGATATCTGGCTGACGCCGATGCCCAGCCGCCCGCTGTCGGCGGCGCAGCGCGAGAGCATGAGCGCCACGTTGATGGTCGACGAGAAGACGCATCTCGTGAAGGACGCGCTGTGGACGCCGGCGCATACAAGGCTGCTGAAGCGGGCGGCCAGCTATGCGGAAGTAGAACGCATCCTGGTCAATCCGGGTATCAAGAAAAAGCTCTGCGACACCGTCAAGGGCGACCGCGGCTGGCTGCGCAAGGTCAGGCCGTTCTGGGGCCATGACTATCATTTTCACATGCGCATCGGATGCCAGCCGGGCTCGCCCGACTGCCGGGCGCAGGAAGCGACCCCGGCGGATGACGGCTGCGGCAAGCCGCTTGCCTGGTGGTTCACCGAGGAACCCTGGCGTCCCAACAAGAACCCGGATGCGCCCAAGGCGCGCGATGTGATGACGATGGCGAACCTGCCCCAGCAATGCCGGGTCGTTCTCGACGCGCCAGGGCCGGCCTCGGCCGAAGCCGCCACCTATCAGGGCGGCGCCGTGCCGGTCGCGGTCGTTCCGCCGACGGAGCCTGAAGCGCCTTCCCTGCCCGCCACCACGGCCAGCGGTGCGCCTGCCTTGCCGAGCGCGCTGAACGCCTTCACGGCAACGCCCGAGATCGGCGTACCGGTGCCGCGGTCACGGCCGCCAAGGAATTGACGCCAGGACCAAGCGTCCAAATCGGCGCGCCCCTCATCCGCCTGCCAGCAGGCAGGGCAGCGCGAACGCAGGATAGGATTGCCCCCGAGAACTGGCGTCGGCGGCTTTCCCTTTGCAAGGTCATGCGTTAGTCAACGACGAGGCGGTGAGAAGCCGTCGGCATGGGACGGACAAAGAGCATGGCAGGTGAAGACGAAACAGCGCTGCGGTTTCCGATTCTTATCGGCGACATCGGTGGCACCAATGCGCGCTTCTCGATCGTGCTCGATGCCAATTCGGAGCCTGGCGAGCCTGCGATCGTGCAGACGGCCAACTACGGCACCATCGACGAGGCGATCCAGGCGGCGGTCCTCGACCGCTCCTCGATCCGCCCCAATTCGGCGGTGCTGGCGGTGGCCGGCCCGGTCGACGGCGACGAGATCGAGCTCACCAACTGCCCGTGGATCGTCAAGCCGAGAGAGATGTTCGCCAGCCTCGGCCTGAGCGATATCGTCGTGCTCAACGATTTCGAGGCGCAGGCGCTGGCCGTCGTCGCGCTCGGCGAGCAGCACATGGAAAAGATCGGCGGCGGTACGCCGGAGCCAAATGCCGGGCGCGTGGTGCTCGGTCCTGGAACCGGGCTCGGCGTCGCCGGACTGGTCCATGCGCTGCGCCACTGGATACCGGTGCCCGGCGAAGGCGGCCATATGGACATCGGCCCGCGCACACCACGTGACTACGAAGTCTTCCCGCATATCGAGAAGCTCGAGGGCCGCATTTCGGGCGAGCAGATCCTGTGCGGACGCGGTCTTGTCAACGTTTACCGGGCCGTGGCCAAGGCCGACGGCAAGCCGTCGCCCTTCACCACGCCGGCCGAGATCACCGCCGCGGCGCTGGCGAAGTCCGATCCGGTTGCGCAGGAAGCGCTGGAGACCTTCGTCACCTGCCTCGGCCGTACCGCCGGCGATCTCGCTCTGGTGTTCATGAGCCGTGGCGGCGTCTTTCTCACCGGGGGCATCGCACAAAAAATCGTGCCGGCGCTGAAGGAAGGGAATTTCCGCGCCGCCTTCGAAGACAAGGCGCCGCACAGCGCGCTGATGCGCACCATGCCCGTCTATGTCATCACCCACCCGCTGGCAGCGCTTCTGGGTCTTGCCGCCTATGCCCGCAACCCCTCGCTGTTCGGCGTCCAGACGGCGGGAAGGCGCTGGCGCGACGAAGTTAGTCACCCCAAGGCATAGGCAAGCCGGCCCCTTGGCGCTAAGAGGGGTGCCGAATTGCCCGGCCGCGGGAAGCGGAAACCTGTGAAGCGCCCGATTTGACACCTCAGCCCCCAAATTTTTCTAAACCCCGTGCGGGCGAGATCGTGGCGGTCATCCGCCGTATCCTGCGAGAAAACGGCCGCGACTATCGTGGGGCCTATATTTTCACGATCCTCTGCCTGCTGACGGTGTCGGCGACGACGGCGCTTGCCGCCTGGATCATGAGCCCGGTCGTCAATCAGATTTTCTACGAGCGGCGCGGTGATCTGATTCCGTGGATATGTGCCGCACTGCTGGGGGCATTCATCCTGCGCGGGCTCGCCGGCTACGGCCAGGCGGTGACGATGGCCAGGATCGGCAACAATCTGGTGGCGCGCTACCAGCAGCGCATCTTCAACCACCTGATGAAGCTCGGCGTCAGCTTCTTCAACGACACCCGCTCCGGCCGGCTGGCGGCGCAGGTCAACGAGAACGTCAACGGCATTCGCGACCTTTTGTCGATGACGGTGACCTCGACGGCGCGCGACGCCGTCTCGCTGATCGGCCTGGTCGGCGTCATGATCTATCAGGACCCGATCCTCTCCTTGAGCTCGCTGCTGATCGGGCCGCCGCTGATCTGGACCGTCACCTATTTGATGCGCCGGGTGCGGCGCATCACGCGCGAATCGGTGCAGATCAATTCGCGGCTGATCGGCGCCATGCAGGAGGCCACGCAAGGCATCGCCATCGTCAAGGCCTTCACCATGGAGGATGAGCTGTCGCGCCGGATCAGCAAGCTCGCCGATGACGCCGAACAGCGGTCGAACAAGATCGCTCGCGTCTCCGAGCGGCTGACGCCGGTTTCCGAACTCTTGGCCGGCATCGCTTTCGCCAGCGTCATCGCCTATTCCGGCTACCAGGCCACCGTCCTTGGCCAGCCGCCGGGTGCTGTGTTTTCCTTCATCACCGCGCTGACGCTCGCCTATGATCCCGCCCGCCGGCTGGCGCGAATGCAGGTTGGCATGGAGCGCGCGCTGGTCAATGCGCGCATGATCTACGAGCTTCTCGACATCGAGCCGCAGCAGGGCGATGTGTCGGGCGCGGCCGAGGCGAATTTCACCTCCGGCGAAGTGCGCTTCAACAACGTGTCCTTCCGTTATGTCGAGGAGGCGCCGGTGCTGCAGGACCTGAGTTTCGTCGCCGCCGCCGGCAAGGTGACGGCAATAGTCGGCGCGTCGGGCGCCGGCAAGACGACGCTGGTGGCGTTGCTGCAACGCTTCTACGACGTCGAGGCGGGCAGCATCGAGATTGACGGCCAAGACATCTCGAAGATCACCAAGCAGTCGCTGCGCAACTCCATCGCCTATGTCTCGCAGCAGCCCTATCTGTTCGAAGGCAGCATTCGCGACAACATCCGCTACGGCCGGCTGAGCGCTACCGACGGCGAGATCGAGCAGGCCGCGCGACAGGCGGCGGCCGACGATTTCATCCGCCAGCAGCCGCAGGGCTACGACACGCCGGTCGGCGAGAACGGCGTGACGCTGTCGGGCGGCCAGCGCCAGCGTGTATCGATCGCTCGCGCCATCGTCCGCCAGGCGCCGATCCTGCTGCTCGACGAGGCGACATCGGCGCTCGACAACGAGGCCGAAGCCCGTGTCCAGCAGGCGTTGACCCAGGTCATGGAAGGCCGCACCACCATCGTTATCGCGCATAGGCTGTCGACGGTGGTCAATGCCGACCACATCATCGTCATGGAGCAGGGCCGGCTGGTCGAGGAAGGCACGCATGCCTCGCTCATGGCCGACCCGCACAGCGTCTATGCCCGTTTCCATCGGATACAGGGCGTCAAGGGCCTGGGGCTTGTCGACGACAGCGCACCGATCCAGACTTCGGCTCGAGGCTTTGAGACGCAGAGCATTGCCGGGAGCACGACATGAGCGATACATCAGCAACCGATATGGGCCTGGTCGTCGTCGGCGCGGCCGGCCGCATGGGCCAGACGCTGATCCGCGCTATCCACACCATGCCCGGGGCGCGTGTTGCCGGCGCCGTCGAGCGCGCGGGATCGCCCTATCTCGGCAAGGATGCGGGTGAACTCGCAGGCATCGGCATCATCAACGTACCGATCGTCGACGATCCGCTGCCGGCCTTCGCCAAGGCCGACGGCGTGCTCGACTTCACCGCGCCGGCTGCGACCGTCGAGTTCGCCGGCTATGCGGCGCAGGCGCGCATCGTCCATGTCATCGGCACGACGGGCTGCTCGGCCGACGACAATGCGAAGATCGCGGCGGCGGCGCGTCACGCGACGATCGTCAAATCGGGCAATATGAGCCTCGGCGTCAATCTGCTGGCGGTGCTGGTCGAACAGGCGGCACGCGCGCTCGATGCAGACGATTTCGACATCGAGATCCTCGAAATGCACCACAGGCACAAGGTCGACGCGCCTTCGGGCACCGCACTTCTGCTCGGCGAGGCCGCCGCCGCCGGGCGCGGCATCGCGCTTGCCGGCAACGATGTGCGTATCCGCGACGGCCACACCGGCGTACGCAAGACCGGCTCGATCGGCTTCGCCACGCTGCGCGGCGGCTCGGTGGTCGGCGATCACAGCGTGATGCTGGCCGGCACCGGCGAGCGCATCACGCTGTCCCACCATGCCGAGGATCGCGCCATCTTCGCCCGTGGCGCCGTCAAGGCGGCCCTGTGGGCGCGTGGCAAGAAGCCTGGACTGTATTCGATGCGGGACGTGCTCGGCCTGAACTGAAGCGGCCAATCTGCCAAATTTGCCAATCTGAAGGGAGCAAACATGTCGAGAACCCTCGTGCTCGTGCGCCACGGCCAGAGCGAATGGAATTTGAAGAACCTGTTCACCGGCTGGCGCGACGTCGACCTGACCGAGCAGGGCCACGCCGAGGCCAAGGCCGCCGGCCAAAAACTCAAGGCACGCGGCCTGAAGTTCGACATCGCCTTCACCTCGGCACTGATCCGGGCGCAAAAAACCTGTCAGCACATTCTCGACGCGGTCGGCCAAAGCGATCTGAAGACCATCCGCGACCAGGCGCTGAACGAACGCGACTATGGCGATCTCTCCGGCTTGAACAAGGACGATGCCCGCAAGAAATGGGGCGAGGAGCAGGTGCATGTCTGGCGCCGCTCCTACGACGTGCCGCCGCCCGCCGGCGAAAGCCTGAAGGACACCGGCGCGCGCGTCTGGCCCTACTATTTGCATGACATGCAGTCGCATGTTCTGCGCGGCGGCACCGTGCTGGTAGCCGCGCACGGCAATTCACTGCGCGCCCTGATCATGGCGCTGGACGGCAAGTCGGGCGAGGAGATCGTCAAGCTGGAACTCGGCACCGGAGTGCCGGTCATCTACACGCTCAACGCCGATTCCACCGTGGCTTCGAAAGAAGTGCTGGAAGGCTGAGCCGACGCTCGGCGACGCGTTTGAAAAAAGCGCGTGAAAAAAGCGCGTTGACAGTAGGGACTTGCCCGCTTATTGAGCCCGCACCAGCCCAGATGGCGGAATTGGTAGACGCGCACGGTTCAGGTCCGTGTTCCGCAAGGAGTGGAGGTTCGAGTCCTCTTCTGGGCACCAAATTCCCGTTTCGAGCCGCTCGATGGTTCAGAGACCAAGAAGAAAAAGCCCGGTTCGCCCGGGCTTTTCTTTGCCTGATCGTCGGCATCCCGCCGTTGCCTTGCGCGATCATCCCTGGCGTCGCGCGGGTTCTCGGCCGTGCAAGCACCCGATCAGAATTCGGGCAGCGACTCTGCCTACTTTATCGACCCGGTAACGGTCCGGTCGACGTCAGGAACTGATTTGCGTTCGTTGCCGGCAAGTGCGGCTATGATCAGCAGGCTGGCAACGACGGGTACGAACAGGACGGCGACGCGGGCCTGTACATGAAGAATGGCGCGCCATTCGCTGCGCTTTTCAGGGCTGTTGCTCATCATGCTCACTTTGTCAGGCCCCCCGGGCCGTGACATAGCCACGAACTGTTAAGCAACCACTTACGACTTCGTTAACCTGAATAGCTGGCCCGCGCTCTGCCTCGATCCGTGCCGGCCATTATATGTTCGCGCGGAGCGGTCCAGGCAGGCGCAGGTAGGCGGACGCCTTCCCAGTTGGGGACGTCCGTGCGATTCTCCCCGAATGATTCGGGAGGTCCGACCGTGACGCTGTTTCGCATGGCTGTGCTTTCGGCATTGGTCCTCACCACTTCGGCGCAGGCCGCCGACATGGCTTTCTTCGTCAAGAACCTGCGCAGGCAAGCGGTTGCGGTCGAGCTGTTCAGCCGCGACCGCGAAACGGTCTGGCCGGGCGATGACAAGGTGTTCCTGATCGATCCGGGCTCGCAGAAATCGGTGCCGCTGTCCTGCAATGAAGGGGAGCACATCTGCTACGGCGCCTGGGTCAACGGCGACGACAGCATCTCCGCCGGTGTCGGGCCGGACAACGACCAGCCCTGCGACACCTGCTGCTTCATCTGCGTGGAACATTCTACCGAGACGATCGATCTGGTGCCGTGACGGGGCGCTTCCTGCTCTCCCCCACAAGGAGAAGGAAAAATGGCATGCCGATACCCCCAAAATCAGTCGGGGGATTGTCGCAATCATCCCTTTAGCGGCCGCCCGCAGCATGCGATGTTCGTCGCGCGGCCGGGTGGGCCGTTTGTTTCAGGGGGTTGTCATGTCTTACGCTTATGCGCGCCGCACGTTGGCCGCGCTGTCTCTCATCATGCTGGTCACGCCTGCGGCGCATGCGGGCGACGTTACCTTTGCCGTCAAGAACAGCCATCCCAATGCCATGCGCGTCGAACTCTACAGCCAGGACCGCGACTATGTCTGGCCGGGTGACGGCAAGGACTTCTACCTCGATGACGGCGAGACCAAGCAGTTGCCGATCTCCTGCGAGGAAGGCGAATCCATCTGCTACGGCGCCTGGGTCGACGGCGACGAAGGCACCTATTGGGGCGTCGGTCCAGGCAATAAGGAAAAATGCGATGATTGCTGCTATACTTGCAGCGGCGGCGAGACGGAGGAAATCAATCTGGTCCCCTGATCGGATTGCCAGCTTGACGGTTTTCCTGCCTGCGCCATAGCCTGTACAAGGGCAAATACCCAAAGCACATCGTGCCTGCTCGGGCGGGATGTGGTTCAGGCGAAAGGATCAACCGCAATGGCCGGCACCGTCGAAGGCGAGAAGATCGATGTCGGCTTTTCGGGGCGGCGCTGCATCCATTCGCGCAATTGCGTGCTCGGCGACCCGCATGTCTTCGTGCCCAACGCGCCGGGGCAATGGATCCACCCCGACGCGGCAAGCGTCGAGAAGATCGTCGCGATTGCCGAAAGCTGCCCCTCCGGCGCCATCACCTATGTCCGCAAGGATGGCGGGCCACAGGAAAAACCGCCTGTGGTCAACACCGTGCGGCTGCGGGAAAACGGCCCGCTTGCCGTGCATGCCGAAATCATGCTCGACGGCTCGACATCTTATCGCGCCACGCTCTGCCGCTGCGGCGCCTCGGAAAACAAGCCGTTCTGCGACGGCAGCCACAACAAATCGGGTTTCACCGCCACCGGCGAACCGGCGCTGAAGGACACGCCGGCGCTCGACGCGCGCAATGGGCCGCTCAAAGTGACGCCCACCACCAACGGCCCGTTAAAACTCGAAGGCAATCTGGAAATCGTCACCGGCACAGGCCACACGGTCGAGCGCACGACACGCACGTTCCTGTGCCGCTGCGGCCATTCGGCCAACAAGCCGTTTTGCGATGGCACGCACAAGAAGGTGGGGTTCGTCGCGTAAGTTGACGCCACGGCCGAGGCTGCCGATCTTCCCTCTCGCGGGGGAGATCGAACTCCTCCCTTGGCCCAGCGCTCGCGGCTTTATCGCTCGCTCCGTATCGGCTAAGGGGCTGGGCAGGTAAATCGGACCGCCAAGAGCAATGACCGCCAAGACCAAGCCAACCCCCCTTTTCCTCGGCATCGACACCGGCGGCACCTATACCGATGCCGTGTTGTGGTCCGAAACCGAGGGTCCGCAGCACGGACCGAACAAGGGCAAGGTGCTGGCCAAGGCCAAGGCGTTGACGACGCGGCATGATCTGGCCGTCGGCATTTCGGGCGCCGTCGGCGCGGTGCTCGAAAAAGCCGGCACCGATCCCGCGGCGATCAAGCTGGTCTCGATGTCGACCACGCTTGCCACCAACGCACTCGTCGAGGGCCAGGGCGGCCGTGTGGCGCTGGTGATGATCGGCTTTTCCGAGGGCGACCTCGCCCGCGACGGGCTGAAGGCCGCGCTCGGCACCGACCCGGTGGTGTTCTGCCCCGGCGGCCACGACGTGCACGGCAATGCCGCCAAGCTCGATCTGTCCGGACTGGAGGCCGCCTTGCCGGAACTCGGCGCCTCGGTGTCCGGCTTTGCCGTCTGCGCCTATTTCGCCACCCGTAATCCGGCGCATGAGATCGCCGCGCGCGAGCTGATCCGCGAAAAGACCGGCCTGCCGGTCACATCGAGCCACGAATTGTCGGCAAAGCTTGGCGGCCCGCGCCGGGCATTGACGACATTGCTCAACGCCAGGCTGATCTCGATGATCGACCGGCTGGTTGCGGCTACCGAAGGCTTTCTGGAGGCGCGCAGCATCGTGGCCCCCCTGATGGTGGTGCGTGGCGACGGCGCGCTGGTATCGGCGGCATTTGCACGCCAGCGGCCGATCGAGACCATCCTCTCCGGCCCGGCCGCCAGCCTGGTCGGCGCCCGCCATATGACCGGGCTCGACGATGCCGTGGTCTCCGATATCGGCGGCACCACCACCGACGTCGCCGTGCTCGACAACGGCCGCCCCCGGCTTGACCCGGAAGGCGCCACTGTCGGCGGTTTCCGCACCATGGTCGAGGCCGTTGCCATGCGCACCTTCGGCCTCGGCGGCGATTCCGAGGTGGCGCTGGAGGACGGCGCGCTCAACCCGAAGATTCTGCTCGGGCCGCGCCGCCTGGTGCCGTTGGCGCTGGCTGGCATGGCGCACGGCAAGGCGGTCACAAACGAACTCGAACGCCAGCTGCGCGCGCCCAACCCAGGCCGCATGGATGGCCGCTTCGCGGTTCGCACCGGCGTGCCGGAGCGGCTTGCCGCCGGCCTCACTGGGGCTGAAGCCCGACTTTACGAGGTGATCGGCGCGGTCCCGCTTGCCGTTGACAAATTACTCACCTCGAACGCGCAGAACGCGACGCTCAACCGGCTGGTGTCGCGCGGCCTGGTGCATATAGCCGGATTCACCCCGTCGGACGCCGCCCATGTGCTGGGCAAGCAGGCGAACTGGGATCCTGCCGCCGCTCGGTTGGGCGCCGAACTATTCGCCCGCAGGCGCGACGGCCGTGGCCAGCCGATCGCCGCCTCGCCGGAGGCGCTCTCGGAGCGGGTGCTGGTGACGCTGACGCGCTGGTCGGCCGAAGTGATCCTCGAAACCGCCTTTGCCGAGGATGGGCTCGATGGCGCGGCGACCGTGGCGCACGCGCTGGTGCAGCGTGCCGTCGACGCGCACCCCGGCATCGCCCGGCTGAGCGTCGCGCTCGACCGGCCGCTTATCGGCCTTGGCGCTTCCGCCCCGCTGCACTATGCCGGCCTGCCGCCGCTGATCGGCAATGACTGCGTGGTGCCTGAGGATACCGACGTCGCCAATGCGCTCGGCGCCGTCGTCGGTCAGGTCAGGGTGTCGGCCGAGGCGCGGGTCAGTCAGCCCAAGGAAGGGCTGTTTCGTCTTGCCTCGGGTGAAACGGTGCGCGACTTCCTCGACGAGGCGGCGGCGATCGCGGCGGCCGAGGCCGATGTGCGGGCCATTGCCGCCCAGCGGGCCAGGGATGCCGGCACCGACAGCGCCGAGATCGAGGTCGCCACCGAGTTCCGCGTGTCCACGGTCGAAGCCCAGCGCATGTTCATCGAGGCGCATGTGGTGGCGGTGGCCTCGGGAAGGCCGCGCATTGCGGTTTAGCGATCTCTCCCCTTGAGGGGCGTCGCCGAAGGCGACAGAGGGGGTCGTCTCACGTCGAGCGCCGGCTTCCGACAGCCGCAAGAGGTCGTACCCGGTCGAACCGACCCCCTCTGGCCTGCGGCCATCTCCCCACGAGGGGGGAGACCCGGCAGCTCTGCCAACCTTGCCTAAACGTTCCCTTCACCTTAAGCCGAATTGACCCTGCAAACCCAACATGCCAAACGCCCGCCCGAGCCTATCGTCTGGAGACAAGCTGATGACCGATCGCGTCGAAATCGCCGGATTGCGGATCGCCCGCGAACTTCATGACTTTGTCGTCAACGAGGCGTTGCCTGGTACCGGCATCGCGGCCGATGCGTTCTGGAACGGCTTCTCGGTCATAGTCCACGACCTCGCGCCGAAGAACTGCGCGCTGCTGGCCAAGCGCGACGCCATGCAGGAAAAACTCGACGGCTGGTATCGCGACAATGGCGCGCCCGTCGACATGGAGACCTACAAGGCTTTCCTCAAGGAGATCGGCTATCTCGTCCCTGAAGGCCCGGCCTTCAGCGTCACCACTGAAAACGTCGACCCCGAGATTGCCGATGTCGCCGGGCCGCAGCTGGTCGTGCCGGTGATGAATGCCCGCTATGCGCTGAATGCCGCCAATGCGCGCTGGGGTTCGCTCTATGATGCGCTCTACGGCACCGACGCCATTCCGGAGACGGACGGCGCCGAAAAGGGCGGGAGATTCAACCCCGCGCGCGGCGCCAAGGTCGTCGCCTGGACAAAGACCTTTCTCGATGAGGCCGCCCCGCTGACCTTGGGAAAATGGGCCGGGGTGAACGGTCTGTCGGTGACCAGCGGTGCGTTGCGGCTGAGCGCCGGCGCCGGCTCCACGACGCTGGCCAACCCCAAGCAATTCGTGGGCTACCGTGGCGACGCGGCCAATCCCGATGCCGTGCTGCTCGTCAGGAATGGGCTGCACATCGAGATCGTCATCGACCGCAACAACCAGATCGGCCGCACCGATCCGGCAGGGATCGCCGACGTCATCCTGGAATCGGCGCTGACCACCATCCAGGACTGCGAGGATTCGGTCGCGGCGGTCGACGCGCAAGACAAGGTCGTCGTCTACCGCAACTGGCTCGGCCTGATGAAGGGCGACCTTGCCGAAGAGATCACCAAGGGCGGAAAGACGTTCACCCGCAAGCTCAACCCGGACCGCTCCTACACAGCGCCCGCCGGCGGCACGCTGACCGTGCCCGGCCGCTCGCTGATGCTGGTCAGGAACGTCGGCCACCTGATGACCAATCCGGCGATAACGGACCGCGACGGCAGCGAAGTGCCGGAAGGCATCCTGGACGCCGCTTTGACGGCGCTGATCGCGCTGCACGACGTCGGACCGAAGGGACGTCGCGCCAATTCCCGCGCCGGCTCGATGTATGTGGTAAAGCCAAAAATGCATGGGCCGGAGGAGGTCGCCTTCGCCGTCGAGATCTTCGACCGTGTCGAAGCCCTGCTCGGCATGGGCAGGAATACCATCAAGATGGGCATCATGGACGAGGAACGGCGCACCACCGTCAACCTCAAGGAAGCGATCCGCGCGGCGAAAGAGCGCGTGGTGTTCATCAACACCGGCTTCCTCGACCGCACCGGCGACGAGATCCACACCTCGATGGAAGCCGGCCCGATGATCCGCAAGGGTGACATGAAGCAAGCTGCCTGGATTTCCGCTTACGAGGCCTGGAATGTCGACGTCGGGCTCGAATGCGGCCTGGCCGGCCACGCCCAGATCGGCAAGGGCATGTGGGCGATGCCCGATCTGATGGCGGCGATGCTCGAACAGAAGATCGCCCATCCCAAGGCCGGCGCCAACACCGCCTGGGTGCCGTCGCCGACGGCGGCGACGCTGCATGCCACGCACTACCACAAGGTCGATGTCCACGCCGTCCAGGCGGCGCTGAAGAGCCGGCCCAAGGCCAAGCTCGACGACATATTGTCGGTGCCGGTAGCCGTGCGGCCGAACTGGACTCCGGGCGAGATCCAGCGCGAACTCGACAACAACGCGCAAGGCATTCTGGGCTATGTCGTGCGCTGGATCGACCAGGGCGTCGGCTGTTCGAAAGTGCCCGACATCAACGATGTCGGGCTGATGGAAGACCGCGCCACGCTGCGCATATCCTCGCAGCACATCGCCAACTGGCTGCATCACGGCGTGTGCACGGACGGCCAGGTGATGGAGACGATGAAGCGCATGGCCGCGATCGTCGACCGCCAGAACGAGGGCGACCCGTTCTACCAGCCGATGGCCGCCGACTTCGACAATTCGATTGCCTTCCTCGCCGCCTGCGACCTGGTCTTCAAGGGCCGTGTCCAGCCCAATGGCTACACCGAACCGGTGCTGCACGCGCGGCGGTTGGAGCTGAAAGCGAAGCAGAAAGGGGTCTAGAACGGTTCACCGTTTCACCGAAACGCCAAACCGCTCTATCTCTTTGTTTTTACGCAATTTCCCTACGGAAAGCGATGCGCTTTTCCCGGGAAACCCGTTTCATACTTTTCCTGGAATTGCTCTAGCGTACCTGCCGACGCAGATGTTCCTTGGTTTCGCGGTCAAAGCGCCCGCCAGTCACAGCCGCGGATCGCCGCCTCCATCGCATAGAGTGCGTTGATCGTTATGTGCTGTCCGAATCGGAATTTCAGACGGTAATAGGCTTCAACCGCGCCTAAATTGCGCAAATGCCCTTCATAGAGGACCTCGATTTCCGCCAGCATCCGCGCCATGGCTGGTCCGAGATTTCTCATGTCTTGGATGCGAGTGCTCATCGCTGGATCCCCGCGTGGTCACAGCGCGCGAGATAGCCCTCACAGGATTTGTCAAGACCATCACGAGGATCTTGCCGCACGTCGCATCGCCTCACCTCCCGTCAAGCCGCCTGCGCCATCCGCTCCGAGCTCATGCGATAGGAAATAGCTTCCGCCAGATGGATGCGTCCAACCGTCTCGCTGGCCTCGAGGTCGGCCAGTGTCCGCGCCACCTTCAGCACCCGATGATACGCGCGGGCGGAAAAGCCGAGTTTTTCGCTGGCGTCCTTGAGCAGCGACAGGCCGGCGGCATCCGGCATCGCGATCTCCTCGATGACCGACGGCGCGCAATGTGCGTTGGTGGTGGCCCGGGTAGCGCCGAGCCGTTCGAAGCGTTCGCGCTGGATGGTGCGGGCGCGTGCCACGCGCAGTGCCACATCGGCACTTTTCTCCGCCCGGTCGGGCCGGATCAGGTCGCTGGCCGAGACCGCCGGCACTTCGATTCTGAGATCGATGCGGTCGAGCAGCGGGCCTGAAATGCGCGCCTGGTAGTCGGTGCGGCAGCGTTCGCCGCGCAGGCAGCGATAGCCCGGCTCGCCGGCCATGCCGCAGCGGCACGGGTTCATCGCCGCCACCAGCTGGATGCGCGCCGGATAGGTGACGCGATGGTTGGCGCGCGCGATCATGCAGTCGCCGGTCTCCAGCGGCTGGCGTAGCGCATCGAGCGTCTGCGGCGTGAATTCGGGGAACTCGTCGAGGAACAGCACGCCGTGATGCGCCAGCGACACTTCGCCCGGCCGTGCGCGAATGCCGCCGCCGACCATCGCCGCCATCGAGGCCGAATGATGCGGGGCGCGAAACGGCCGCCGGTCGGTCAGCTTGCCCTCGCCAAGTTCTCCCGCCACCGAGGCGATCATCGAGACTTCGAGCAACTCCTTCGGCGCCAGTGGCGGCAGGATCGACGGCAGCCGCTGCGCCAGCATCGATTTTCCCGACCCTGGCGGGCCGACCATCAGCAGATTATGCCCGCCGGCCGCCGCCACTTCCAGCGCCCGCTTGGCGGTTTCCTGCCCCTTGATATCGGCGAGGTCGGGCAGGTCGCGTGCCGCCGCGTGGATGCCGGCTTCCGGCCGCGACAGCACCTGCGTCCCACGAAAATGATTGGCGATGGCGATCAGGCTGCGCGGCGCCAGAATATCGAATTCCCGCCCCGCCCAGGCCGCTTCCGGCCCGCAGGCGAAAGGGCAGATCAGCCCCTTGCCCTCGGCATTGGCGCCGATCGCCGCCGGCAAGGCGCCGGCGACGGCGGCAATCGTGCCGTCGAGCGACAATTCGCCAAGCACGACATAGCCGGCCAGCATATCGCCGGGAATAGCGCCCAATGCCGCCATCAGGCCAAGCGCGATCGGCAAATCATAGTGGCTGCCTTCCTTGGGCAGGTCGGCCGGAGCCAAATTGACGGTCACCTTCTTCGACGGCATCGACAGGCCGGAGGCATGCAGTGCCGCCTGCACCCGCTCACGGCTCTCGGCCACCGCCTTGTCCGCGAGACCGACGATGTGCATGTTGACCTTGCCGGGTGCGATCATCACCTGCACGTCGACCGGCACGGCCTCTATGCCCTGGAAAGCGACCGTGCGAACCCGCGCCACCATCTTGCAACCCCGGATATGGGCCTGCCCCAGCCCGTTCGATCAGCCCTTGAAGGCCCGTTGGCAGAGACAATCATAATTTTCCGGCCAAAGCAAGAACATTACAGGAACAGGTGAGCGCAAGGGTTGTAGGCGAGGTATGCCCGGTTGCAAAACCGGAACATGGTTAAGACAAAATGAAAACGGCTATTTCCGCTTCGCCTCGACGGCGTCCCAGAACAGGCCGGCGATGTCGGCGCCGCCGAAGCGGCTGACTTCGCGCACGCCCGTCGGCGAGGTCACGTTGATCTCGGTCATGTAGTCGCCGATGACGTCGATGCCGACCAGGATGAAGCCTCGTTCTTTCAGCGACGGGCCGATGCGGGCGCAGATCTCGCGTTCGCGTTCTGTCAGCTCGGTCTTTTCAGCGCGGCCGCCGACATGCATGTTGGAGCGGGAATCGTGCTCGGCCGGCACCCGGTTGATGGCGCCGACCGGCTCGCCGTCGATCAGGATGATGCGTTTGTCGCCCTTGCGTACGTCCTTGAGGTAACGCTGCACGATATACGGCTCCCGGAACATCTGGCCGAACATTTCGAGCAGCGAGGCGAGATTGCGGTCGGCCTCCAGCAGATGGAAGATGCCGGCGCCGCCATTGCCGTAGAGCGGCTTGACGATGATGTCGCCGAACTCCTTGCGGAACGCGGCGACCTCCAGCGGATCCTTGGTGATCAGGGTTTCCGGCATCAGGTCGGGGAACTCGGTAACGAAGATCTTTTCCGGGCTGTTTCGCACCCACGCCGGGTCGTTGACCACCAACGTCTTGGGATGGATGCGCTCGAGAATATGCGTCGTGGTGATGTAATTCATGTCGAAGGGCGGATCCTGACGCAGCAGGATGACGTCCATCTCCGACAGATCGGTGCGAACCTTCTCGCCCAGCGAATAATGGTTGCCCTTCTCGTCGCGCACCTGCATCTCCTCGACGCGGGCAAACACCTTGCCATCGCGCATCGACAGCCGGTCGGGCGTGTAGTGAAACAGAAGGTGGCCGCGCCGCTGTGCTTCGAGCGACAGCGCAAACGAGGTGTCGCCGGTGATCGACACGGTGGAGATGTGGTCCATCTGGACGGCGATTTTCAGCTTCATGGCAGGTCCCCAGCGCAGTCGACCACAGCGATATAAGGAACCGGGTGGCTTCTGCCAATCGGGCCAGGCCGCTAACGGTCGAAGACCAACCTGGAATAGCCGAGGAAAGACGGCGTCATGCCACCGGCGAGGCGACGGCAAAGGCGGCGAGCCGTGGCAGCGCCGGCATGGCGAGCAGGGTGGCCGAATAGACGAGATAGTTGACGATGTTGGTGGCGACGCCGACGCCGCCATAGCGCGCACCCTCTTGTGCCATACGGTGCCGCGAAGGCGCGAAGGTCAGCTGGCGGTTGATCTGCCAGGTGCTGCAGAGGGCAAAGCCGATAGACAAGATGCGGGCGACGAGCGGCCTCCGTGATCGCCAGCAGCAGCCAGGAGCGCTGCGGCATCGGCCGCGAAACCGACGCCCGCCGGCAAGGAAGAAGCGGGCGATGCGTTGCATCGTTCAGGCCGCGCGAGGCGTCTTGCCCGGTTGCGGTTTCACCACCACGGGCTCACCTCGGTGGTTGCGCCGTTCCACACGGCCCGAAGGCATGGAGAGATAAAAAATACGCTTCTGTTCAGCCCGGCCCCGCGACACCGAATCGAGGATCAGCCCGGTCACCGCCGCCAGCGTCGATAGAAGCAGCAGGCCGACCGACAGCACCCAGGTCGGCATGCGCGGGACGAGGCCGGTTTCGGCGAACTCGACCAGCACCGGTGCCATCAGAAATAGGCTCGAAGCCAGGAAGAACACGGCGAAGGAACCGAAAAAGCGCAGCGGCTGGGTCTCCTTCATCAGCATGGCGAACATCCACAGGATCCTGGCGCCGTCGCGCCGGGTCGACAACTTTGACGACGAGCCCTCGGGCCGCCTGCCATAGTCGAGCGCGATCTCGCTTACCGGCAGTTTGAGTTGCGAGGCGTGCACCGACATCTCGGTCTCGATCTCGAAGCCGCCGGACACGGCGGGAAAGCTCTTGACGAAGCGCCTGGTGAAAACGCGGTAGCCCGAGAAGATGTCGGTGAAATCGCTGCCGAACAGCCGCTTGTAGAGCGTGTTGAAGATGCGATTGCCGAATGCATGGCCCGCCCTGCCGGCGTCGTCGGTGATGCCGCGCCTGGTGCCCACCACCATATCGCAACGTTCGGTCAGCAGCGTGTTGATCAGCTGCGGCGCATCCTCCGGCGCATAGGTGCCGTCTCCGTCGGCCATCAAATAGATGTCGGCGTCGATGTCGGCGAACATGCGCCGAACCACATTGCCCTTACCCTGGCGCGGTTCGCGAACCACAATCGCACCGGCCGCGCGGGCCCTGAGCGCAGTCAGGTCGCGCGAATTGTTGTCGTAGACATAGATGGTGGCGGTCGGCAGTGTCTCACGGAACCGCCGCACTACCTCGGCGACGGTAAGCTCCTCATTGTAGCAAGGCAGGAGCACGGCGATGACAGGTTCGTGGCGAACGTCTTGCGGCATTTCGTCTCCGGTGCCCTTGTCGAGACCACGCGATCATGCGAGCGCCCGTCGGGCTCGCTCAGGCTGTTTTACTATTTATTGAAGCCGTTAAGGCTAGGTTTAAGCCCGACTCCATGAGTGTCGATTGGCCTGAATAAAGCCCGGCATTCCTGCCAAGGGCGATCGGCATGAGCACAGCAAAGGACGGCGCGGCCACCTGGAGGTCAGATATTGCATTGGCGCTGCTTGCCGCCTTGCTACTGCTGGCCCTCAATGCCTATGCCGGCTTCCCGCAATTGGCCAATCCGGCGGGTGACAATGACAGCCTGCTGCAACTGGTCGAAGTCCGCGACCTTCTGGCCGGCCAGGGGTGGTTCGACCTGCACCAATACAGGATGGGGCTGGAAGGCGGCTTCATCATGCACTGGTCGCGGTTGCTCGACGGGCCGCTGGCCCTCGGCATGCTTGCCGTGTCAGCCCTGACGGGCAGCACCACCTTGGCCGAACAGGTCGTGCAGGTACTGTGGCCTGCCCTGCTGTTCTGCCTCGCGGTCTTCTTCATCATCCGCGCCGCGCGCGGTTTCGCCGGCGGGCACGCGGTCCTGCCGGCCGCCGTCGTCGGTGGAGCAGCCCTGTATTACATCGGTATCTTCTCGCCCGGTTCGCTCGATCATCATAATGTCCAGATGACGCTGACCTTGGCCAGCCTCGCCTTGCTGCTTGAGGGGCCCGCGCATCGGCCTGCCGCCCTGTTTGCTGGCGCATTCGCCACGCTGACATTGGCCATCGGCATGGAAAGCGCTCCCTACGCCGGAACCCTCGGTGCCGTTGTCGCCCTGCTGTTTCTTGGCAGGGGTGACGGCGAGAGGCTGGTCGCCAGGGATTTTGGCCTCGGCGTCGCCGGCGTCTCGGCCCTCGTCTTCGTCACCACCATTCCCATGTCGTCATGGGGCCAGGCGCAGTGCGACACATTTTCAATCGTGCAATTCGCCGTCACCGCGATCGCCGGCGCCGGCCTGGCGGTCACTGCTTCATGGAAAGTTGCCCATGCGACAGCCGCTCGGCGCATGGCCTCGCTTGGCCTGCTGGCGGTCGTTCTCGCTTCCGTCGTGGTATTCCTGTTTCCGCAATGCCTTGCCGCCCCTTACGCCAATCTCGACCCACGCCTCCAGCAGATGTGGCTCGGCCATATCGAGGAGGCACAGTCGATCGTTCACCTTGTCTCCGATGACCCGGCGAGGGTCGTGGCTCGTTTTGCCACGCCGCTGGTTGCGATCGTCCTGATGGCGCTTCGCTTCGCCCACGGCGGTTGGCGACGGCAGGACAGCTTCATCGGAGCGTTGCTTCTGGTGGCATTCCTGGTCAGCGCCTGGGAGGTGCGCGGCTCGACCTTCTCCATCGCCTTCGCAGTGATCCCGCTCTCCGCCTGGATCGCGAAGTGGCGGCGGCGGGCCGAAACCGATCCGTCCAGCGGCTCCGTGTTCAGAATGGCCGCGGCCTGGCTGATTTCGGTGAATTCGATCTGGTCGGGCGCCGCAGCGGCGGCATCGAACGCGTTCGAAACCAATCCGGCCGTCAAGGACGCCAGCATCGATGCACCTTGCGGCAGCAAGGCCTCGTTCGCCGCTCTCGGCAGAATGCCGGACACCACGGTTCTTGCGATCTCCAATCTTGGCTCGCCGATCCTGGCCTTCACCGGCCATCGCGTGTTCGCGGGGCCCTATCACCGCAACGCCGCCGGAAACCTGCTTATGCTGGATGCCTTGATAGGCTCCGCTGCCGCTGCCAGAGCAATCGTCGAAAACCACCATGTCGGCCTTGTCGCGGTCTGCCGCGGCAATCCGGAAAGCAGGCTTTTCGCGGCCAAGGCGCCGGACGGCTTTCTGGCCGGGCTGATGCGGGGAAACGTGCCGGATTGGCTGGAGCCGGTGGCCGAAACCCGTGGTACCGCGCTCGAGCTCTATCGCGTGCGATCAAACGGTTGAGGTCCGCGTGAAAACAAGGACTTGATGCACGCGCATCGATCCCCTGAACACGATGCTACATTTTGCTTGGGCATCGGCTCCGGCGAAAACCGGACTCCGTTTTCGGGATCATGCTCCGGCCGCGAAAAAATCGATTTTCGCGATACGTTTCCTAAAGGGTTTGCTGCCAGTCTCGAAATAAATTCCGACTTCGAGAAACAGGGACACCGATGCAAACTTCGTTTGGCACCGGTCAGGCAAACAGGGAGAGCACGGATCTGGCCTTCACCGATCCGTTGACCGGGCTTGGCAATCATCGCCGCTTCTTCGACAAGGTCGATCGCCTGATCAGCGACCGTGCCGACGATCCTGCCCCATTCACCGTCGGAATTCTCGACCTTGACGGCTTCAAGCCGATCAACGATTTGTTCGGCCACAAGGCCGGCGACGATATTCTGATCCAGGTCGCCATGCGGCTGCGCGCCTCGATGGACGACCGCTCCACGGTCTGCCGCATCGGCGCCGACGAATTCGCCTTTCTCTACCCCATGGTGTTCAGCGAAGCGGCGGCGGCTGAAAAGTCACGCATGCTGATCGAGATTCTTTCAGCGCCCTACGATGTCGGCGAACGCACCGCCCGGCTCTCGGCCTCGGTCGGCTGCTCGCTGTTCTATTCCGGCGACGAGACCACCGAGATCCTCATCAACAAGGCCGAAACGGCACTCTACCACGCCAAGCGTTCCGGCCGTGGCCGCGTCGTCGTCTACACCCGCGAGATGGAAGAGGCGGCCAAGCGCGTCACCCGCATCGAGCAGGCGCTGCGTCGTGCCGTCTCGGCCGGCGAGGTGGAGCCGCATTTCCAGCCGATCGTCGATCTCAACACCCGCCGCACCATCGGCTTCGAGACGCTGGCGCGCTGGACCGACCGCGACCTCGGCGCGGTTCCGCCGACGGTCTTCATTCCCATCGCCGAGGAGCGCGGCATCATCGGCCCGCTGTCGCAGCTTGTCTTGCGTAAGGCGACCGAAGCGGCGAGGAACTGGCCGAAGGACCTGTTCCTCTCGTTCAATCTGTCACCCTCGCAACTCGTCGACCAGAACACAGGCCTGCACATATTGGCGATCCTCGACCGTACCGGCTTCGATCCGCGCCGGCTGGAGATCGAGATCACCGAGACCGGCCTGATGAACGACCCGGCCTCGGCCGAGAAGATCGTCGAGGATCTGCGCCGCGTCGGCATCCGCGTCTCGCTCGACGATTTCGGCACCGGCCAGTCCTCGCTCGGCCGCTTGCGCGAGTTCCATTTCGACAAGCTCAAGATCGACCGCGCCTTCGTTTCGTCCATTCTTGACGATCGCCCGTCCGAACACATCATCCGTGCCATTCTTGCCATGTGCGAGGGACTCGGCATGGACGTGGTCGCCGAAGGCATCGAGCAGGAGGCGCAGGCCGACCGCCTCGTCCAGTTCGGCTGCGCCGGCGGGCAGGGCTATCTGTTCGGCAAGCCTGTCGATGCCGACGCCACGTTGGGCTATCTCCGCGATTCCTTCCGCGGCGCCTTGCGCGCCAAGGCGATCTGACGGAAGTTTCGAAGCGATCCGCAATCCGTCGATAGCGCAGTGCGTTCAGTGTGGCGCATTGTCGTTTTGTCTGACATAAGCCCGGCAAACCGACGTTTCGCCCTTGCCCGAAAGACTTCTCTGGCTAGGATGCGCGCCGGTCACGCTACAGCGCCGCGGGTCTTTCAGGATGCGCAAAGGACGCTGCAGCGCTTTAATATTTGTGCATGATCCCTTTCCGAAAATCGGTCCGATTTCGGGGCCATGCGCTGGGAGAGACAGATATGATGCCATCGGCGCATTTTGCCGACCTCGAGGGCGCCTCGGTGCTGATCACCGGTGGCGGCTCCGGAATTGGTGCCGCGCTGACCGAGGGTTTCGTGCGCCAGGGCGCCAACGTCGCTTTCATCGACATCGCCGATGGCCCGAGCACCGCCCTTGCCGACCGCATCGAGAAGGAGACCGGCCGCCGACCGCTCTATCTCAAGACCGACCTGCGTGATGTCGAAGCGCTGCGGGCCTCGGCCGCCAGGGCGGCGGAGGCGCATGGCGACGTGACCGTGCTGGTCAACAATGCCGCTTGGGATGAACGCCACGCCGTCGAGGACGTGACGGTCGAATTCTGGGACAACAACCAGGCGGTCAATCTGCGCCCGCATTTCTTCACCGCGCAGGCCGTCGCACCGGGCATGAAGCGAGCCGGCGGCGGCTCGATCATCAATTTCACCTCGACTTCCTATCTCATCAACCACCCCGACATGCCGGCCTACACTACCGCCAAGGCCGGCATACTCGGCCTCACCAAGGGGCTGGCCGGCAAGCTTGGGCCCGACCGCATCCGCGTCAACGCCGTCGCGCCCGGCTGGGTGATCACCGAACGGCAGAAAGACCGCTGGGTGACCGAACAGGGACTTGCCGCCCATGTCGCCAAGCAGTGCATCAAGGACGTCATGCATCCGGACGACATGGTCGGCACCGTGCTGTTCCTGGCCTCGGACGCCTCGCGCATGCTGACCGCGCAGATGCTGATCGTCGATGGAGGTTTCCTGTGAGCCCAGGGTTTGTCGGCAACGTGCCCGCGGTAGCCGCCGTCGATTGGGGCACGACCCGCATGCGGGTCTGGCTTGTCGACAAGAGTGGCAAAGTCCTTGCCGAACGCCGTGGCGATGACGGCCTGATCACCGCACAGCAGAAGGGGTTTTCGACGCTTCTCGAAGGTCATCTGAAGGCCCTGGCCGCGCCGGAGGCACTGCCGGTCATCATCTGCGGCATGGCCGGCTCGCGACAGGGCTGGCTGGAGGCGCCCTATGTCGGCGTGCCGGCACCGATCGGCGCCATTTTGGGCGGTGCGGCCCGGGTGCCCGGCCAGAGCCGCGATATCCGCATCGTACCCGGCCTTGCCCAGCGCCTGGCCGATGCGCCCGACGTCATGCGGGGCGAGGAAACGCAGCTTGCCGGCGCCGGCCTGCCGGCCAAGGGACGCCAGCTTGTCTGCATGCCCGGCACCCATTCGAAATGGGTGCTGGTCGAGGACGGCGCCGTTGCCGGCTTCGGCACATGGCCGACCGGCGAGCTGTTCTCGGTGCTTGCCGGGCACTCGATCCTGCGCCATTCGCTAGGCGAACATCCCAAACCGGTCACCCCGGACAATCCGTTCTTCCGGCGCTGGTGCGAAATCGCGTTGGCGGATGGCGGCGATGTCACGTCGCGGCTGTTTTCCATTCGTGCCGCCGGCCTGCTTCAGGACCTGAAGGCCGACGATGCCGCCGCTTGCCTGTCCGGCCTGCTGATCGGTGGCGAGATCGCCTCGGCCAGGCGCCGTCATGGCGCCGGCGCGGCATCCGTGGTGCTGATCGCCTCAGGCGCGCTCGGCGCGCTCTATCAGGCTGCGCTTGGCATCGCCGGTCTCGACGTGCGCAGCGTCGACGCCGACGAAGCGGTGCGCGCCGGGCTCATCGAAGCCGCGCGCGAGAACGGCATGATTGCGAGAAGTGGAGCCTTGGCATGACCCAGACAGCAGCCTTCCCGAAGCTCAAGCGGGGGCTTGTCGCCATCCTGCGCGGCCTTAAGCCGGTTGAAGCGATCGCCATGGGCCAGGCGTTGTTCGACGCCGGAATCGAGGCGATCGAAGTGCCGCTCAACTCGCCGGAGCCGTTCTCGTCGATCGCCAGGATCGTCGAAGCGCTTCCCACGACAGCTCTGATCGGCGCCGGCACGGTGCTGACGCCGGCCGATGTCGACGGCTTGCACAAGGCCGGTGGCCGGCTGCTGGTCAGCCCCAACATCGATGCCGGGGTGATGGGCCGTGCCACGGAATACGGCATGGTCACCATGCCCGGCGTGTTCACGCCCACCGAAGCTTTCCAGGCGATCCGGCTTGGCGCCTCGGCCTTGAAATTCTTCCCCGCGAGCGTGCTCGGCGCGGGCGGCATTTCCGCGATCCGCGCGGTACTGCCGGCGCAGACCCTGGTCGGCGCGGTCGGGGGCGTTTCGGAAAAGGACTTTGCCGGCTACAAGGCGGTGGGCGTGACGGTGTTCGGTCTCGGCTCCAGCCTGTTCAAGCCGGGGATGAGCGTCGACGAGGTGGCGGCGCGCGCGCACGCTGCGGTCGCGGCCTGGGACGCGGCGTTCGGAGAAGCATGATGAGCGAAGCGATCGTTTCGGTTCTTTCCGATCACGTCTGCCAGCTCGGCGAAGGGCCGAGCTACGATCCTGCTACAGACACTCTGTACTGGTTCGACATCGTCAATGGACAGCTTCTAGAAAAGCGGCTGTCAGGCGGCGCGACGACCGTCCACGATCTCGGCCGGATGGCGAGCGCCATCGCCATCATCGACGAAAAACGCCAGTTGATCGCCGCCGAGACAGGCCTCTATGTCCGCGATGTCGCGACCGGCAAGATGACGCTGCACACACCGATCGAGGCCGACAATCCGGTCACCCGCTCCAATGATTCCCGCGTCCACCCCTGCGGCGCCCTGTGGGCGGGCACGATGGGCAAGAAGGAAGAAAAGGGCGCCGGGTCGATCTATTGGTTCTTCAAGGGAGAGCTGCGCAAACTGTTCTCGGACATCACTGTGTCGAATTCCATCTGCTTTACCGAAGACGGCGCAACCGCTCATTACACAGATACCTCGACCGGCCTTTTGATGCGCGTCGACTGCGACCCGGCGACGGGCCTGCCCAGCGGCGAGCCGAACGTGTTCGTCGATCACCGTTCGGCCAAGGGCTATATCGACGGTTCCGTTCTCGACCGCGACGGCATCCTGTGGAACGCCTGCTGGGGCGGCAGCGTCGTCGAAGCCTATGCACCCGACGGCAAGCTCGTCCGCACCGTCGCCATGCCGGTGACGCAGCCCTCCTGCCCCGCCTTTGTCGGAAAGAACGCCGACCGGCTGGCGGTCACCTCCGCCTGGTCGGGCAAGAACGAAAAGCAGCGGCTGCTCGATCTGCAAGGCGGCATGACCTTCCTGCTCGATATCCCCGTCAACGGCCGCTTCGAGCCCCGCGTGCTGATCGCCTGAGCATACCTCCAGCGCTCCAGGAAGAACGCCGGCTTCGCGGCCGGCCTCCTTCTCCCCGTCACCTACGGGGAGAAGCGCCCGGTCCACCCTCCGCAGCTGCAGCGCAGCTGCTGCGGAGGACGGGCAGGGCGATGAGGGGCGGCGCTGGCTTCAACAGTTGATGGCCTCCGCTAAAATTGCTTTGAGGTGCTGTCACGCAGGCGCCCGCACCGTGTCGGTTTCGCGGGAGCCGATTGCCGTCGCCGTGCGATGGTAGGCGATGTCGCCGCCGGAAAACTGTTCAAACCATGACGAGCAAAAAGCCGAAACTGATCCTCGTCCATGAGCCGGAAAAAGCCTGTTTCGACCGCCTGGTCGCCGACGGCCACGCCCCGGAGCGCGCCGCCGAAATCGCTTCCTATCTGGCGCAGTCGACCGACCTCGCGCCCGAATTCGACGCGCTTGCCGGTGCCTGCCTGGCGCGCGGCCTGTCTTTCGCGCCGGTCGCGCTGGACGAAGCCGCAAGGTTGCTCGACGGCGAGGACCCCGGCACGACGCTGGTCTGGACGCTGACCGACGGCGTCGCCTATTTCCGCGGCGGCGCGGCACCCGCTTTGGCGAGACTGGGCGGATTCAGAACGGTCGGCGCCGACGAAACGCTGTTCGCGCTCTGCCAGGACAAGTTCCGCTCCGGCGCCGTGCTCGGCGCGCTCGGCCTGCCGGCGCCGCCCGCCGGCCTTGCCAGGGACGGCCAATGGCTGGTCGAGCCGCCGGTTTCGGCCGCCGGCTGGTTCGTCAAGCCGAACCGGCTCGGCGCCAAGATCGGCATCTGGCCCGATTCGCGTTGCGGCGATCTCGGCCACGCGCTGGAGCTCAGCCGCCGTGTTTTCGCCGCCTATCGCGACGACGTCGTCGTCCAGCCCTATGTCGCCGGCCGCAATGTGCGCGCGAGCTTCCTCGGACTGACGCCGGAGAATGGCGTCGAAGCGCTTGGCGTGGCCTTTGTCGATTCAGGCAGCGATTTCCAGACCATGGCGGACAGCCTGGCGCTCTATGGCGATACCGGTGAGGCGGCGAAGGCGGCGGGCCGCTACGCCGAACCGGAGCTCGTCGCGGTTGCCGACAGCCAGCCGGCCGCCGACGCTGGGATTCGCGCAATCGCCGAGCGGCTGATGGGCGGGCTCTGCCTGCGTGACGTGTTTTCCATCGATCTGCGCGTCGAGGCCGACGACACGGTCCACCTCATAGAATTCGAGGTCTGCCCCGGCCTGCCTTGCTTCGATTTCCGCGCCTATTGCAGGTCGCAGTGGGGGCTGGGGCTTGCCGACGCCATCGCGGAAACCGCGGCGAACCGAATGACCGGACCGGACCGTCGCTTCTAACGGTGCGACGGTAGAGCGGTTCATCGTTTCACGGAAACGACGAACCGCTCTAACTCTTTGTTTTTACGCAATTCCGGACGGAAAACCGTTTCACACTTTTCCTGGAATTGCTCTAAGCGAACCCGCAGCATCGCGATGCTTCGACGTTCCGGTGAAGCTATCCGTGTGGCATGCGGTCGAAGGTCTTTAATGATGGATCGATCATGTCCCAGGCATGGCCGCGGATGGCGTATGTGACCACCTGCGGATTGAACTGGCCAGGGTCGTCGAGGCTGGTCGCGTGGACCGCTATCAGTTCGGGCATTGCGACTTGCGTCAGGTAGACCGGCGTTCCACAGGTCGGGCAGAAGGCGTGGATCTTTTCGTTGCCGCTGTCGCCCGCCACCCGCCAGGTGTTTGCCTTGCCCGTGATTGTCACATCGGCCCGCTCCGGGAAGGTCAGATAGGAGCCGTGGCCCGTGCCGCTTCGCTTCTGGCATTCCCGGCATTGGCAGTGGTTCTCGAAGATGGGTTCGCTGCTTGTTTCATAGCGGATCGCACCGCATGCGCATCCGCCGCTATAACGCCTGGTCATTGTCGTTCTCCGCTGAAGTCAGGCCGATTTCGGCTTGGCGAAGATGTCGATGCCGCTGCCGGTTTCGAGGAAGGATTTCATGCTGGACAGCACGGCCGGCCAGCCTTGGCTGATGCCTTTCGCCATGCCGCTGCCGGCTTCGAGTTCGTCATGGGTGACGGTCAGCCGCACCATGGTGTCGTATTCCTCGATGCCGAACGTGACCCGGCTGTATTTCGACGGGTCGTCGGCCTGCGAGGCGTTCGCCCAGGTGATGACGAGGCGGGTCGGCGGCGAAATCTCGACGACCTCGCCGACGAGTTCGACGGTGCGCTCGTCGTTGGCGCGGATATGTTCCCATTTCGATCCCGCCTTCCAGTCGGAGACGTTCTCGTGGCCCCAATAGCGCCTTGCGACATCGGGCTTGATGATGGCCTCGAACACCTTCTGCGGCGTCGAGCGAATATAGGTCACGTAGACAAAGCTTGTCGTCTCTTTGGTCATTGGTCCTCTCCTTCGAGTTCTTGTTTCAGGTCGTGCAGCAGACTGAGCCGCTGCCGTTCGAATTTTCGCACCCACCGCTCGTAGACTTCGTGCAGCGGCACTGGATTGATGAAGTGCAGTTTTTCACGGCCACGCTTGACCGTGCTCACCAGATTGGCCGCCTCCAGCAGGTCGAGGTGCTGGGTGGCGGATTGCCTGGCCATGTCCAGATTTTCGCAAAGCTGGCCGAGCGTCTGTCCATTCTTCTCGCAGAGAAGGTCCAGCAGCCTTCTGCGTGTCGGGTCGCCCAGCGCCTTGAAGACCTTGTCAGCGTCCATCGGCCTCACTCGTTCATCGTGAGGTGACAATACGCAGGTAAATGCCTGCATGTCAACCGCCAACCGGTTCCTTCTTGCCGATTGCTCGGACGGGGTTATCCGTCGGTCGACTGCCGGATGGGTCGCGCGCCGGCCATGTAGCGGTCGTTGTCGAAAGGCTCCGGCCGGTTGTCGGCCAGGCTCCACAACTGGCGGCTGGTGGCTGGCAGGTCACCCAGATAAACATGCAGGGCTCCAGAGCGGGCACTGCCGGTATTCGCAACCGAGTGAATGGTGCTGGAAGACATATGCACCAGCGCGGGTGCGGTGAAGTCCTGCCGTTCCGGCGCCTCGATCTGGTCCTCGGCGAGCGGGTAGATGAAATTGGTCTCGCCGCCGCTGTAGATGCCGATCAACGCATCCATCAAGTGATTGTGCGGCGGATACTGCACGCCGGGCGACAGCGTGATGTGGTAGATGGTCAGGTTCGGACTGGCGTGCAGCAGCAGTTCGTCCTCTTCCTCCTCGTGAACGAGCCTGCCGAGCGCATGGAAGCGGTCCGTATAGTCGCTGAGCACTGCCTTGACCCGGCCGAAGGGATCGGGACCCGCCGCCGCGTTGACGATATCGTTGATGGCGGGGTAGAGAGGGGAGTCGGTGGATAGAGGCATGCCACGGTTCCTATCTGAGATGCTCAGCCGCGATATCTAGGATGATTAACGCTAGCCAATGCCGATGCGGACGTCAACCAGGTGACCCAAGCTGGCGCCGGCCGAAGCGAGAGAAGCCATGAAATCCACGAAAGCGACGCCATCCAGATCGCCCGCGTCCGGGACAACGGCGCTGTCGACGGCGGACGTGCTGCGCAGCGAGCAGGCTTACGAACAATTGAAGAGCGATATCGTCGCCTGCGTCCTCTCGCCTGGCGAAGGACTGACCGAGAAACAGATCGAGGCCCGTTACGGAATCAAGAAGGCGACGATCCGCTCGGCGCTCGCCCGCCTCATGCAGGAAGGGTTGGTCCGCAGCGAGCCGCGCCGCGGCTATGTCATCACGACGCTGACCTTGCGCGACGTCAATGAGATCTTCGACGTCCGCAGCCTGATCGAACCCGAAGTGTTCAGGGCAGCCGCTGCAGGTATTACCGAGCGCGAGCTGGATGAGATCAGGCTGGCGGCAAGAAAGGTGCTGAAACCCGAAACGCTGCGCAGCCCTGTCGCATTCCTTGCCGCCGATCGGGCCTTTCGCCTGGCGATCGCCGAGCTCTCCGGAAACCTGCGGCTGGCGCAGCTCCTCAGCCAGATTCTCGATCAGTCGGAGCGGGCTCTCCATCTCGGCTTCAAGTCGCGAGACTTCATGCCGATGATCGTCGAACAACAGAAGCAGCTGCTGGAGGCCTGCGAGAAGAACGACATTCCCGGCATCGTGAAGCTTGCCCGCTCGCAGTGCCTGGCCCTCAAGCACCAGCTGATCGGGGCTCTGCTTGGCGGAGCCAAGATACGGGACGCGAACCTTCAGGACTTCGTCTGAAGCGCCATGCCGGCTCAGGCGCCTTCGACCAGCACGATCTCGCCGTCGGCGACCTTCTGGCGGATGGCGGCCGCGCGCTGGTACTCCGGCGAGTGGTAGCAGTCATGGGCTGCCGCTAGCGATTCGAACTCGATGATGACGTTGCGTGCGCGGCCAGGCCCCTCGGCCTTCTCGTGTGCGCCGCCACGGGCCAGGAATTTCGCGCCGAAGCGCTCGAAGGCGGGTTTGGCGGCGGCGACATAGTCTTTGTAGCCTTCCGGGTCGCGCACATCGACGCGGGCGATCCAATATCCCTTGGGCATGTTTTCTCTCCGAGTTTGTTCCTGGGAAATCAGGCCGAGCGCATTTCGTCGAGGATCGCCTCGGCCGCTTCGCGCTTGTTTGCCGCAGCGACGATCGGCCGGCCGACGACGAGGTGGCTGGAGCCGTTTCGGATCGCCTGGCCCGGTGTCACCACGCGTTTCTGGTCGCCATGGTCGCTGCCCGTGGGCCGTATGCCCGGTGTCACCACCGCCAGGTCAGGCCCGACGATCCGGCGCACCGCTTCCGCCTCCGCCGCCGAGCAGACGATGCCGCCCATGCCGGCATGCAGCGCCTGTTCGGAGCGCCTCAGCACCAGCGTGTGCGGGTCGTATTCATAGCCCGCGTCGATCACGTCCTGTTCGTCCATCGAGGTCAGCACGCTGACGGCAAGCAGGCAAAGGTCGCTGCCCCGGGCCGCTTCCACCGCCGCCAGCATCGCCTTGGGGTAGGCGTGGATGGTCAGCATGGTCATGCCCATCTTGACGATGTTCTCGACGCCCTTGGCCACCGTGTGGTCGATGTCCAGCAGCTTCATGTCGAGGAAGATCTTCGTCCCGCCGCTGGCCAGCTCGCTGGCGAAATCGAGCCCGCCGGCGAAGGCCAGCTGATAGCCGATCTTGTAGAAGGAGACGACGCCGTCGAGTTCGCGCACCGCCTGCTCGGCCTCCCTCACGGTCGGCACGTCGAGGCCGACGATCAATCTCTCCTGCATGGATTGGGCCTGCATCGTTCCGCCGGTCACACCTCGATCCGGGTGGACAGCATGCGCGAGGTTTCGATCAGCGTGCGGCATAGGTGCTCCATCGATTTTTGCAGTCTTTCGTCACGGAAATTGCCGTCCCCGTCGAAGGCGTTGCCGCCTTCGGGCACCGAGCACTCCGGCGTCACCACCTCCATCTGGCAACGCACCAGCACGGCGCGCAGATGGTTGATGCAGCGAATGCCGGCGAAGTGCCCGCTGGAGGATGAGCAGAGGCCGGCCACCTTGCCGGCGAGCGGCCTGACAGGCCGGCCGCCATCCCTGCGCACGCGGCTCACCCAGTCGATCGTGTTCTTGAGCAGCGGCGGAATGGAGCCGTTATATTCCGGCGTGGCGATCAGCAGCCCGTCATGGGCGGCAATCAGCCGGGCAAGCTTATGGGCGTTTTCAGGTACGCCCGTGTCCTTTTCGACGTCCTCGTCGAGGATCGGCAGCGGATAGTCGCCAAGCGAGATGCGGGTCGCCTCGGCGCCCTGAATCGCAAGCTCCTTCTGTGCCACATCAGCGGTCCTGCCGCTAAAGGCGCCATTGCGCACCGAGCCGGCGAAGACGAGGATTTTCGGGATCACTGCCATTGGCCACCCTTGTTCCCGGACAGGTACAGCCAAGGTTCGAGCAAATCAACGCACAGTCCCGAAAAAGCGCTCGAAGCGAGGGGCGGTTTCCCTGGCCGCCAAGGCATGCGGTCCGTCAGCGCACGACGCCCGTCAAAACGTCTGCGCGGAGGAACTAATGTGCTCCGCGGCGATAAATCCACAACTGCGTCGGCGGGATGTTGCGGATGACGAAATGGAAATGCTCGACGCTGTAGTCGCCGCGACCGGGCGGTATCGGCGACATTGGGCCGTAGGTCAGCTGCACGATCGGCCGGCCGGCCGGAATGCGATCGAGCAGGCTTTCGATATAGGCAATACGCTGGGCGACCGGGAAGTTGAGCAGCGGCACGCCGGAGACGACGGAATCGAAGATCATCCCGCTCTTTTCGCCAAGCGTGGCGTTGAGATTGAAGGCATCGCCCTCGATGACGTTGACACCGGGATAGAGGCGGCGCAGATGGCGCACGAAATCCGTGGAATATTCGACCGCGTAGAGGTTTTCGGGCCTTACCCCCTGGGCGAGGATGGCGCGGGTGATGACGCCGGTGCCGGGACCGACCTCGAGCACCGGCAGGCCGGACTTCGGGTCGACGATCGAGGCCATCTTGCGGGCGGTGATCGAACTGGTCGGCACGATCGAACCGACCGTCTTCGGCTTGTCGATCCAGCCTTTGAAGAATTTGAGCTCGTCGTCGAACTTTTCGGCGAGCGCCTTCCGCAGTCCGGGACCCCGTGTCATGCAAGCTCTCCTCAGCACTCCCCGCAAAGTTACTTAACACCTGGTTGCCGCAAGGCAAGGCACGGCAGCAAGCATGTCGTGGATAAGATAGATTGCGTCGTACCTCGGAGCGGCGCGTTTCACGGGTTCACGCGCCATGCACTGGGGTCTTGTTGTCAACGCTCGCCGAAAGATTCGAAGAAATCCTTCATGCGGGCGAAAAAGCCACTCGATTGGGGTGAATTGTCCTGCGAAGAGAGCTGCTCGAACTCCTCCAGCAGTTCGCGCTGGCGGCGCGAAAGGTTCTGCGGAGTCTCGACCGCGGTCTGGATGTAGAGGTCGCCGATGTTGGGCTGACGCAGCACCGGCATGCCCTTGCCCTTGAGACGGAACTGGCGCCCGTTCTGGGTGCCTTCCGGCACCTTCACCTTGGTCTGGGTGCCATCCAGCGTCGTCACCTCGAACGAGCCGCCAAGAGCGGCCGTCGTCATCGAGATCGGCACCTTGCAGTAGAGATCGGCGCCGTCGCGCTGGAAAAACTCGTGCGGCTTGACCGCCAGGAAAATATAGAGATCGCCCGAGGGACCGCCCCGCAGTCCGGCTTCGCCCTCATTGGCAAGACGGATGCGGGTGCCGTCCTCGATGCCGGCCGGGATGTTGACCGACAGCGAGCGTTCCTCGGTGACGCGGCCCTGACCGGCGCATTTCGGGCACGGATCCTTGATCGTCTGGCCGCGGCCCTGGCATTGCGGGCAGGTGCGCTCGATGGAGAAGAAACCTTGCGTGGCGCGCACCTTGCCATGGCCGTTGCACATCGAGCAGGTGACGGGCTGGGTGCCCGGCTTGGCGCCGGTGCCCGAGCATTCCGAGCAGGAGATCGAGGCCGGCACGCGGATCTGCGCGGTCTTGCCGGCAAACGCTTCCTCCAGCGAGATTTCCATATTGTAGCGCAAATCGGCGCCGCGCTCTCGGCCGCCGGAAGAGCGGCGCTGGCGCCCGCCCATCATGTCGCCGAAAATGTCCTCGAAGATGTCGGCGAAGCCGCCGGCGCCAAAGCCTTGTGCGCCGCCATTCATGCCACCCTGTTCGAATGCCGCATGGCCGAAACGGTCGTAAGCCGCGCGCTTCTGCGGGTCCTTCAACGTTTCGTAGGCTTCGTTGATTTCCTTGAACTTGTGTTCGCAGGAATGATCGCCGGGATTGCGGTCGGGGTGGAACTGCATGGCGAGCTTGCGGAAAGCGCTCTTGAGCTCCTTCTCGTCGGCGCCCTTTTGCACGCCCAGCGTCTCGTAGAAATCAGCTTTCATTTTTTCCCGCTGTCCGGATGCTCAATGTCTTCAAGCATTGTTGCGTCGTTTGCCGGCATTGCCGTTTCGATTTAGGTGCGATGAAGCCGCGATGCCAGTGGCGACGCGGGTTTGTGCGTGTTTTTTCAGGAAGACCCGCGCTTTTTCTGCAAGGGGTTGCAAAAAAGCCCGGCCTGACGCCGGGCTTTCCGCATTATCCTGCCGTCAAACGACTCAGGCCGATTTCTTCTTGTCGTCGTCCTCGTCGATTTCCTCGAAATCGGCATCGACCACGTCGCTGTCCTTGGCGGCGTCCGCCTTGGCGTCGGCTTCCGCGGCTTCTTTCTGCGAGGCCTCGTACATGGCCTGGCCGAGCTTCATCGAAACTTCGGCAAGCGCCTGCGACTTGGCTTCGATATCGGCCGCGTCGTCGCCTTCGGCCGCGGTCTTCAGTGCCGCGATCGCATCGGCGATTGCGGTGCGGTCGGCTTCCGAGACCTTGTCGCCATATTCCTTCAGCGACTTCTCGGAAGAATGCACCAGCGCCTCGGCCTGGTTGCGGGCCTCGACCATCGCGCGCCGCTTCTTGTCGGTCTCGGCATTGGCTTCGGCGTCCTTGACCATCTTCTCGATGTCGGCGTCCGAAAGACCCCCCGATGCCTGGATGCGTATCTGATGCTCCTTGCCGGTGCCCTTGTCCTTGGCCGAAACGTTGACGATGCCGTTGGCGTCGATGTCGAAGGTGACCTCGATCTGCGGCACGCCGCGCGGGGCTGGCGGAATGCCGACCAGGTCGAACTGGCCGAGCGCCTTGTTGTCGGCGGCCATTTCGCGCTCACCCTGGAAGACCCGGATGGTCACGGCCGACTGCGAATCCTCCGCCGTCGAGAACACCTGGCTCTTCTTGGTCGGAATCGTCGTGTTGCGCTCGATCAGTCGCGTGAACACGCCGCCCAGGGTCTCGATGCCGAGCGACAGCGGGGTCACGTCGAGCAGCAGCACGTCCTTGACGTCGCCCTGCAGCACGCCGGCCTGGATGGCGGCGCCGAGTGCGACGACCTCATCCGGGTTGACGCCCTTGTGCGGCTCCTTGCCGAAGAACTGCTTCACGATTTCCTGGATCTTGGGCATGCGGGTCATGCCGCCGACCAGCACCACTTCGTCGATCTCGCCGGCCTTCAGGCCGGCATCCTTGAGCGCCGCCTTGCAGGGATCGATGGTGCGCTGGACGAGGTCTTCGACCAGGCTTTCGAACTTGGCGCGCGTCAGCTTCAGCGTCAGGTGCTTCGGCCCGGTCGCGTCGGCGGTGATGAAGGGCAGGTTGATTTCGGTCTGCGTCGTCGAAGACAGCTCGATCTTGGCCTTTTCAGCCGCCTCCTTGAGGCGCTGCAGGGCGAGCTTGTCGTTTTTCAGGTCGATGCCCTGTTCCTTCTTGAACTCGGACGCCAGATACTCGACCAGGCGCATGTCGAAATCCTCGCCGCCGAGGAAGGTATCGCCATTGGTCGACTTCACCTCGAACACGCCGTCGCCGATCTCGAGCACCGAAATGTCGAACGTGCCGCCGCCAAGGTCATAGACTGCAATGGTCTTGCCTTCCTTCTTGTCCAGGCCGTAGGCAAGTGCGGCAGCGGTCGGCTCGTTGATGATGCGCAGCACTTCGAGGCCGGCGATCTTGCCGGCGTCCTTGGTGGCCTGGCGCTGGGCGTCGTTGAAATAGGCCGGAACGGTGATGACCGCCTTCTCGACCTTCTCGCCGAGATAGGCTTCCGCCGTTTCCTTCATCTTCTGCAGGATCATCGCCGAGATCTGGCTGGGCGACTGCTTCTTGCCGCCGGCTTCGACCCAGGCATCGCCATTGTCGCCCTTGACGATCTTGTAGGGGACAAGCTTCTTGTCCTTCTCCGTCACCGGATCGTCATAGCGGCGGCCGATCAGCCGCTTGACCGCGAAGATGGTATTTTCTGGATTTGTGACCGCCTGGCGCTTGGCCGGCTGGCCGACGAGACGTTCGCTGTCGCCGCTGATGGCGACGATGGAAGGCGTCGTGCGCGCGCCTTCCGCATTCTCGATCACCTTGGGCTCCTTGCCATCCATGATGGCGATGCAGGAGTTGGTGGTGCCGAGATCGATACCGATTACTTTTGCCATTTTTCTAGTCTCTCCGCTAAGCAGGCTCTCAGGACCCGGTAAGGCGTTCCGACGAAAGCCCCTGTTCACAAGAAATCCCGTTCCGGCAACCGGCATCCCGGCACCGAACGGCTTGGCGCGTATATAAGAACAGGCAGCATCGCGCGCAAGCATTCTGCGCAAGGCTTCCATGAACCTTTCCGCCTCAGCCTGCGACTGACGTCCAGGTGCCGCATGATGCGGCCCGGAAAGGAAGCCCCCATGACCAGCAACCCTGAGACTCCGCGGTCTCCGGGAACAGCAGGAGCTCGGCGCGGCCACCGCCTTCGGGACGGGGTCGATGCGCTGGGCTTTCCGCTGATTCCGTTGACCGTAGGTAAGAGCAAGCGTATCGTGACTGCGAGGAAAGCAGACAATTCGATCAGGGAAGAACGTGCCGGACCACCGCGCCTTGCTCTGATTTGCGCGGCGACGCCGGATGTTTCTCCCGGGGCTAACGGGGGTAGCTTGATGTCTCGCGTCCGCGACACGTCCGTGTCTTGTCTTGACGTCGGCCTGTGTCGCACCGCGCGTGCAGGCGGTCTGCTGGCACTGGCACTCGCCACCAGCCTGTGGCTTGGCAGCGCTGCCCAGGCGCAGGAAACCCAGATCATCTATCCCGGCTCGATGGCGGTGACCGGATTTTCCGGCACCGTCATTCCTGATTTCGACCAGGGCCTGCCGCCCGGCGTCGATCCGGTCGACGAAACCTTCGTCGACACCACGCGCGCCACCTTGCGCGTGTTCGACGTTTCGCATCTTGGCGGCCCGGCGTCGGGTCAGCTCGTCTTCACGCCGCCGCCCTTCGAGGTGACGGCCGAACAGATCGGCCAGGTGTTTGGCGTCACCTATGATGACGGCGTGCGCGACGGCGTCCCGTCGGGCATTCCCAACCTGTATGCCGGCGCGACCTCGCTGCACGGTATCCGTATCGTCACGCCGGATGCCGACGACGACGGCAGGCCGGAGCGGCAGCGCCGGGGCGTGGCCGGCGCCACCTTCATGGAGGGCCAGTTCGGCACCGAAAACGGCGGCGGGCCGGGCACCATCTGGAAGATCGACGGCATCACCGGCCAAGTCTACAAATTCGCCGACCTCGACACCAATAGCGGTCCTGGCCTCGGCAATCTCGGCTTCGATCCCATCCACCGCCAGTTCTTCGCCTCGGACCTCGACACCGGACTCATCCAGCGCATCGACGCCAACGGCACGCTGATCGACAGCTTCGACCATGGTGTTGCCGGACGCCCGGCGCATGGGCTGGCTCCGGTCGCCGACGATGGCGCGGTGATGGACATCCAGGGCGCGGCCTTCGACAGCGAGGACCCCGACGGCTGGGGTTACACGCAGGACGAGCGCCGCGTCTGGGCCGTCTCCTATCACGGCGGCCGGCTCTACTATTCGGTCGGCGAAAAGGCGGAAATCTGGTCGGTGGGCATTGCCCGCGACGGCAGCTTTGCCGGCGACGCGCGCTGGGAACTGACGGTCAAGGCCGACAAGGACTACGCCGTCACCGATATCGCCTTCGACAATAGCGGCTTCATGTACCTGGCCCAGCGCGGCCCGGTCGAGAACCGCTACGACTACAGCCAGTTCGCCGATTCCGGCAAGGGCGAGGTCATCCGCTACTGGCGCGAGAGCCCGGACGATCCGGCGACGGAATCGGTCTGGGTGGAAGTGCCGCAGGAATATGCCGTCGGCTTCCCGCAGGGTTTCAGGCAGTCGGCCGGCGGTCTCGACCTGCAATATGGCTATGACGCGGACGGCAATCTCGACACCTCGGTTTGTACCCAGACGCTGGTCAAGTCAGGCGACAAGCTGCGCGACAACCCGATGCTTGCCGAACAGCTCGCCGCCGGCGGGCCGCTGGCGGTGCACGGCGTCCAGATCACGCCCAAGGAACTGGTAAAGCCGGCCAATGTGCCGCCCTTCGGTTCCTGGTTTGTCGACTTCGACGGCTATTTCGAGGACCCCGAAGTGGAAGGCCATGTCGGCGATGTCGCCGTCTGGCGCCCCTGCGAGGGTCGCGCCGGCTATTATGAAGAAATCCCGGGCAGCTATTTGCCACCCTTCTACCCGCCGGACTTTCCACCGCCCGGCAATCTGCCCCCGTGCCTCGACGTAGAGGACGTGCGGTATTTCTGCACGCCGCACGGCCTCGAGGCCGATCTCTATCTCCATGACCATGCCGGCTTCGGCGGCGATTCGCTCAAGGCCCAGCCCTCGATCGAGACAAAGTCCAGGACGCCAGGCGTCGGGGTGACCTCACCCCTGACGCATGCGCCCGGCCAACCCTACACGATCGGCATCACTGGCCACTATCCGGGCGATCGGGTCGATGTCGGGCTCTGCTTCTACAGGAAGTCCGACAAGGACAAGGGTGGCTATTACCCTTGCTGCAAGATGACCTTGCCGCTCCGCACACCAGCCGTCAGCTGCGAACGTTGAGGAGGGGAAGATGAACATTCTTGTCCCATCCCCACGCGCGACGAACACTCACAAAACCGTCGTGGAGACGATCATGAAACCCCTGTCATACGCCAGGCGCGGCGCGCGCTGGCTAATGGCGGCCGGTATCGCGGTCGCTCTCGCGCCCGCACTGCCGGCAATCGCCGCCCAGAACATCCAGGCCACCAGCCCGGATGTGCAGCCATTGCAGTTCGACAACCCGCGCGTCATCAATCCGGAGCCTGGGCGCGTGGTGCCCTTCTTTACCAAGACGGGCGGCCAGCGCGGCTGCGACTATGTCGTTTATTCGCTGAGCTTCGGCTTGCGCGGCGATCCGCAACGCTTTGCCGACCCAGGCCTCGCGGCCAGACTGAACAAGGTCAAGATCGACTTCAAGGACCAGCTTCCGCACGGTCTTGAGATCGTCAACGTGAATGTGTCCGGCGACGGCACGAATTCGTCCGGCGGTCCGCTACCGGGCGCCACGATCAGCAGTTCGGCGAACCCCAACGATACGGCTGAAGTTTCCGACTTCCGGATTTCCGCTTCCGATCTCGACGGCGTCGGCGCTCCGAACGAGCGGGTCATCACCTTCAAGATCACGGCCAAGATCGACCATGCGGCTTTCCCCTCGCCGACGATCGTCGACAACCAGGGTCTGATCAAGGTGACCGCCGGACCCGGCACCGGGATCATTATCCCGTCGCAGGATCCGGGCAAGCCGGATGACGGCAACATCCTCACCGGCGAGAAGACCTCGATCCGCATCGATTTGACCAAGTGCAACCCGCCACCGCCTCCTCCCGGCAAGGAATGCTTCAAGGTGGAACGCGGCACGGTCGATTGCGTGCCCGGCGGCGGCGCCTTCATCTACCACATGCCGGTCGGCCCCGAGATGGGCGGCAAATGGGTGCAGCTTTCGACCACCACGCCCGGCATCATCATCATCCCCGACACCCAGAAGGTGCCGGCGGGCGGCGGCGTGCTCAACTGGAAGATCGCCGGCGCATCGCCCGGCGACGTCATCCACCTCGTCGTCACCGGCATCGACACCTATGCCGGGCCGAAGGAGGGCTGGGGCCTGTGCTGCACGCAGACCATCGACATCGTCATCCCGCGCGACCAGAGGTGCCCGCCCAAGGATAAGGAGCCGGACCTCAAGGTCGAAAAACGCGCCGATGTCGCGCGCTGCACGATGGCCGGCGGCTGCGATTTCACCATCAGGGTCACCAATGTCGGCACCGGTGCCTATCACGGCAAGATCGTGCTCGACGAGGTGACGCTGCCGGCCGGCTCGACGCTGAGTTCAGGGCCCAATCCGCCTTGGGCCTGCGTGCCTGGCACCACCCCGATGACATGCACCTATCCGGTGACCACGCTCAATCCGGGGGCCTTTGTCGACCTCAAGCTCGGCTTCAAGCCGGCAGGCGGCTGGCAAGGCAGCGTGTTGCGCAATTGCGCCGCCTATGACTACGCGGCCAGCGGCAAGCCGCTGTTCGGCAGCCAGTCCAACGACCGCGGCTGCGCCTCGATCCCGATCTGCCGGCGCGGCGACCGCAACCCGGACTGCCGGCCGCCGGTCGACAAGAAGGTCGATTTGATCCTCAAGAAGCGCGCCCGCGCCGAAATCTGCACGGCAGACGGCGTCTGCAGCTTCGTGATAGACGTCATCAACAACGGCACCGGGACCTATAACGGGCCGCTGACGGTGATCGACACCTATCCCGGCGGCGCGCCGGCCACCTCGACCTTCGGGCCGAGCCCGCCATGGACATGCGGACCGAACGGTCCCGGCCGGTTCCGCTGCGACAATGCTGGGATATCGCTGCCTCCTGGCGCCTCGACGTCGATCGTAGTCAAGGCGGTCATGCCGGCCGGCTATCGGTTGGACACGGTGGAAAACTGCGCCGAGGTGAAGGCCATCCCTGGTGAAGACGACCTCACCAACAACAAAGCCTGTGCCAAGGAACGCATTCGCCATCCCAATGGCGGCAAGCCGGCCTTGCGCATCACCAAGCTGTGCAGCGGCTCGCTTGCAGGGGCCGCGCTGGTCTCCTGCCGCATCACGGTGACCAACGCCGGCACGGCTGCCCCCACCGGTCCGGTGCGGGTCAACGACGCCGCCTCGCTGGTGGCCGGCGGCGCACCCGTCCAGATCCAGACCGTCACATCAGACGGCGCGGAATGGGCGTGCGGACCGGTCCCGGCCAACGCGCTGTCCTGCCAGATTCCCGGTGCCGTAATGACACCTGGAACCAGCCGCCACTTCGACGTGACGGTCCGGGCCAATGGCGAGTTCGAGAACTGCGCGCGCGGCTCCTATGGGCCAGCACCCGGAGACGACGTCGTCTATCCGATCGGCCAGGCCTGCGCCAAGGGCGGGGCCCCTTCGACCATCCGCGTGGAAAAGACCGGCGATCGCGAATGCCGGCTCGGCCAGCCCTGTTCGTTCGACATCACCATAACCAATGACGGGACGAGCTCCTTCTCCGGCCCTGTCCGTATCGGTGATGCGATCGGCGTGGAAGGGCTGGGCCGGCTGGCCGGCGTTGCCGTTACCTCGATCGACCCGCCATTCGGCTGCTCGCCCGAGCCGGCGACCTTGCCACTGTCCTGCATCGCCAACCTGACGCTCGGCGCCGGGCAAAGCCATACGCACCATGTCACCGTGGTCATTCCCGAAGACGGCCGTCTGGCCAATCTGCAAGGCGATGTCAGCGGCCAGAACTGCGTTGGCGTCCTGTCTCCCGACACGAGGGTGCAAGGCGGCGGCGACGTGCTGCCGCACGACGCGGCCAACGGGCAGGGCGATCGCGGCAAGGCCTATGCCTGCCATCCCTTCACCATCACGCATGAGGTGAAGAAGCAATGCTCGGCAGGTCTTGTCATGAACGGTGCCGGCAGGTGCGTCTGCCCGGAAGGCACCACCTTCCGCAACGGCCAGTGCACGGGCGGCGGCGTCATCGTCGAGCCCAAGCCGAAGCGTTGCGTGCTGCTCGAAGGCCAGATCCGGACCGGGGATGGACGTTGCGTCTGCCCACGTGGAACCGGGCTTGAGAACGGAAAATGTGTCAGGACCGACAACCCCGAGCAGTGCACAATCCGGGGCCAGGTCCACACCGCCGACGGAGACTGCGTCTGCCCGAAAGGTACGGAAGTCAGGGCCAATGCCTGCCGACCGATCCGGCCGAAGCAGGAGCAGTGCACCATCCGTGGCCAGGTCCACGACGCCGACGGCAATTGCGTCTGCCCGAGGGGTACGGAGATCCGGGACGGCGCCTGCCGACAGAAGAAACCGGAACTGGAACAGTGCGACATACGCGGCCAGGTCCATAACAAGCGCGGCGAGTGTGTCTGTCCGCGTGGAACGCAGGTGATCGACGGCGCATGCCGCAGGCAGCAGGTGGAGTGCGCACCGGGCTCGCAGATGGTCAATGGCCAATGCCAGCCGATCATCAAGCGGCGCTGCCCGGAAGGCACGATCGGGCGCTACCCCAACTGCAGGCCGATCCGCCGGCCATCGTTGGAGTTCAACCCGAACTTGCTGAACCCGAACATTCTGCAGCAGCTTATGCCTAGGAGCAAACCCCAGATCGAGCAGCAACAGCAGGATGATCCGGCCAGAAACATCCAGACCTTCAAGCCGTAGCCGTCCATGTGACGCCAACCAAAAACCCGCCGGAGCAATCCGGCGGGTTTTTGCTGGGGTCCGGGGCGGCCGGGCCGGCGCAACACGGGCAAGCCCCGCCGGGGCGTCGACCGATCAAGGTACCTGCGCACTCGACAAGTCTCCTGCTGCCCATTAGGCAGTCGATTGAGAGTGGCGGGATGACAGGCGCTCGGAAAGGCCGCAGGATGAGCAAAAAGACCTTGATCGCACCATCGGTGCTTGCGTCCGACTTTTCCCGGCTCGGCGACGAGGTCGAGGCGGTGGTGGCGGCCGGTGCCGACTGGATCCATCTCGATGTGATGGACGGGCATTTCGTGCCCAACATCACCTTCGGCCCGCCGGTGATCAAGGCGATCCGCAACCGTACGAAGGCCTTCTTCGACTGCCATCTGATGATCGCGCCTGCCGATCCCTATCTGGCCGCCTTCGCCGAGGCCGGCTGTGACGGTATGACGGTGCATGCCGAGGCCGGGCCGCACCTCGACCGCTCGCTGCAGACGATCAGGAATCTCGGCAAGAAGGCCGGTGTGTCGCTCAATCCGGCGACGCCCGAAAGCGCCGTCGAATACGTGCTCGACCGCCTCGACCTGATCCTGCTCATGACCGTCAATCCGGGTTTCGGCGGCCAGGCGTTCATTCCGGAGATCGTCGACAAGGTGAGACGGGTCAAGGCGCTGATCGGCGACCGGCCGATCCGCATCGAGATCGACGGTGGCGTGTCGGCGGAAACCGCGCCGCTGGTCACCGCCGCCGGGGCCGATGTGCTGGTGGCCGGCGCCGCCATCTTCAAGGGCGGCAGCGTCGAAGCCTACCGGGCAAACATCGAGGCGATCAGGACGGCGGCCGACAAGGCCACTGGCTAGGGCAATTCCAGGAAAAGTCTGTAACGGCTTTCCGTCCGGAATTGCGTCGAAACAAGAGTTGGAGCGGTTCACCGTTTTCCGTGAAAACGCTTTGACGCGCCGCGGTCATCCCGCTTCAGTTCCAATAGGCCGGCTAAGGCTCGATCCACCGAGAGCATCGAGCTTGGAAACGAGGCCCGATTTCGGTTGTGCTGGTCATAATTTTGGCGCGCGATAGAGAAGATACATGCGCAGCACACAAAACACGGGTGGTTCCTGCGTGCATACAAAACATGCTAAGTTTCCGCTGGTTGCAGCCGCGCGGATTTGTGGCACCGGCCGGAGGGGCTGGTATATTTCTTTGTGCTAAAGTATAGTAGCGTGGTCTTCTGTTTCGGACTCGAATTGCCCAAGACGAGAATGGGGGACAAGGAGTCGCTTTGACATACGGAGCTGCCAATCTGAACGGCGACGGCACGGACTCCAAGAGCACGCTTGCCAGCACGGTCTATCATCAACTGCGTGGCGATCTTCTCGGCGGTGCTCTTGAAACGGAAAGCAAGCTGCGGGTCGAGTGGGTTGTTTCCAAATATGGCGCCGGTGCCTCTCCGGTCCGGGAAGCCCTCAATCGCCTTGCCTCGGAGGGACTTCTCGGCCGCCACGACCAGCGTGGCTTTTTCATCATGCCGGTTAGCGCGACGGAGCTCGAAGAGCTGACGCGCACTCGCTGCTGGCTCGAGGAACGGGCGCTGCGCGAATCGATTGCTCACCGCACCGCCGCATGGGAAGAACAGCTGGTGCTGGCGCTGCATCGCCTGGGGCGGGCTTCACGTCTTTCGCCGCAGAACCAGTCATCGCTCAATCCGGACTGGGAGAAGTTGCACCGCATCTTCCATAGGGTTTTGATTTCAGCCTGCCGGTCGCAATGGCTGGAGGGATTTTGCGATCAGCTTTCCGATCATGCCTACCGCTACCGGCAAATGGCCAATGACGGCGAAGGCATCCCGCGCGACGATTTCGGCGAACACCGGCTGATCGCCGAATGTGCGTTGGACGGAAATGCCGACGGTGCCGTGGAGGCGCTGATCGAGCATTACCAGCTGACCGCGGCCATGTGCATGGAGCGCCTAAAGCAGGACGAAGACTCAAAGGCTGTCGCCCCGGCCGAACGCGCGCGGCGATAGCGGTCGGGCGTGAACCGTCCGCAGGGCAATCGCTTTTCAGGCTTCGAATTCGCTCGATCCCGAGCATTGCCCTCTTCTCCCCGTCACTATACGGGGAGAAGTACCCGGCAGGGCGATGAGGGGCGGCGCCGACTTCGGCAAATGGTTTCCGCCACAGTCGAAAACTGCCATTGGCTGATGCGATCTGGCTTGACGACATCGTCAGGAACCGCGAACTCTTCGCCGCCGTCACTGCGGGAAGACTTTCATGAACAACCATCTGTTCGACGCCTTCCGGTCCCGGATGCCGGCGGCAGGCCGCCTGTTGATGGAAACCGATGACGGCCGCTCGCTCACCTATGGCGATATGCTGGCGCGATCGGCGCAGCTGGCGCACGCGCTTCTGCAGCTGGGTGTCGAACCGGGTGACCGGGTTGCCGTGCAGGTTGAGAAGAGCCCCGAGGCCGTCCTGCTCTATCTCGCTTGCCTGCGCGCCGGCGCCGTCTTCCTGCCGCTCAACACCGCCTACACACTGACCGAACTGGAGTACTTCTTCGGCGACGCCGGACCGCGGCTGGTCGTCTGCGATCCGGCAAGGGCAGCCGACATCGCTGCGCTGGCGCAAAAGACGGGCGCCGCCACCGTGACGCTCGGCAGCGACGGCGAGGGGTCGCTGACCGATCACGCCTCGCGGCTGCCGGCGGATTTTCGTGATGTGGCATGCGGGCCGGATGATCTCGCGGCAATCCTCTACACGTCGGGGACGACCGGTCGTTCGAAAGGCGCCATGCTCACCCACGAGAATCTCGCCTCGAATGCGCGGGTTTTGGTCGATCACTGGCGCTTCACCAGTGATGACGTGCTGATCCACGCGCTGCCGATCTTCCACACCCATGGCCTGTTCGTCGCCACCAACGTCGTCCTGATGGCCGGCGCTTCCATGCTGTTCGAGCGGAAATTCGACGCAGGCCGCATCGTCTCGCTGTTGCCGCGCGCCACTGCCCTGATGGGTGTGCCAACCTTCTATGTGCGCCTGTTGCAGCAGGAGGGTCTCGACGCCGAGGCGGCAAAAACCATACGCCTGTTCGTTTCCGGCTCGGCGCCGCTGCTGGCCGAAACGCACAAGGCCTGGCGCGAGCGCACCGGCCACGCGATCCTGGAACGCTACGGCATGACCGAGACCAACATGAACACCTCGAACCCTTATGACGGTGAGCGGCGCGCCGGAACGGTCGGCTTCCCCTTGCCCGGCGTCGCGCTGCGTATCGCCGATCCCGACACCGGCCGACCGCTTGCCGAGGGCGAGGTCGGCATGATCGAAGTGAAAGGCCCGAATGTTTTCGCTGGTTATTGGCGCATGCCGGAGAAGACCAAGGCGGAATTCCGCGCCGACGGCTTCTTCATATCAGGCGATCTCGGTATGGTCGACGCCTACGGCTATGTCCACATCGTCGGGCGCGGCAAGGACCTGATCATTTCCGGCGGCTACAACATCTATCCGAAGGAAGTCGAAAGCGAGATCGACGCGCTTGACGGGGTTTTGGAAAGCGCCGTCATCGGTGTCGCCCATCCGGACTTCGGCGAAGGCGTCACAGCTGTCGTCGTGCGCACGCCGACATCACGGATAACGGCTGCCGAGATCCTCGGCGCCATCGCCGGGCGTGTGGCAAAATACAAGCATCCGAAGCAGGTGATCTTCGTCGACGAACTGCCGCGCAACACGATGGGGAAGGTGCAGAAGAATCTTTTGCGCGAGGCCTATAAAGATCTCTACACTGCCGGCTAGGGAGCAATTCCAGGAAAGATATGAAACGGTTTTCTTGGAATTGCGTAAAAGCAAAGAGTTAGAGCGGTTCGGCGTTCCGTGAAACGGTGAACAGTTCTAGCGAACGCGGCGCTCCGGCATCAGCCGAATCCCGGCTCAGCCAGGGTATATCAGCTCGACGACATGATCGGCGATCGCCAGGCTCGCTGTCAGCCCAGGGCTCTCGATGCCGAACAGGTTGACGATCCGGCCGGCGCCATGGTCGGCTGGACCCTGGATCGAGAAATCGGCCGCCGGCTGGCCGGGGCCGGACAGTTTTGGCCGGATGCCGGCATAGGCCGGAAGCAGGGCACCGTCGCCAAGATCAGGCCAGTAGCGTCGGATCGCCGCGTAGAAGGCGGCGCTGCGGCCGGGGTCGACGGTGTAGTCCACGCTTTCGACCCATTCAACATCCGGACCGAAGCGCGCGCTGCCGGCAAGATCCAGGGTCAGATGCACGCCGAGCCCGCCATGGACCGGCACCGGATAAATCAGCCGCGAGAAGGGCGACCGGCTCGAGAGCGCAAAATAGTTGCCGCGCGCCAGCCACAGCGGTGGAACGAGGTCTTGCGGGAACCCCTCGATCCGGCGAGCCACGGACTGGGCATCGAGGCCAGCGGCGTTGATGAAGGCGCCGGCCTGCAACGCATAGGTCTCGCCCTCGGTATCCTGTGTGTCGATCCGGATCCCATCGGTTTCAACGGCTGCTCCGGCAACAGTGGTGAGGAAGGCGAAGGATGCACCAGCGGCCTCCGCATCGCCGCGCAACGACAGCATCAGCGCATGGCTGTCGACGATGCCGGTCGATGGTGAAAGCAACGCGCCGGCGCATTGCAGCGCGGGTTCGAGGCTCTCGGCCTCACCACGGGATAACAGTTCGAGGTCGCCAACCCCGCAACTTCGTGCGTTGTCCTGGATTGCCCGCAATCGGTCCAACTGGCCGGGCTCAACCGCAACGATCAATTTGCCGGTGCGCGCGTGAGCGACGTTGTGCTTACGGCAATAGGCATAAAGCCGTTCGCGTCCTTCGACACAGAGCCGGGCCTTCAGGCTTCCCGGCGCATAGTAGACGCCGGCATGGATGACTTCCGAATTGCGCGAGCTGGTGCCGGTGCCGACCGAGCCGGCCTGCTCGACCACCACCACTGCGCGACCCAACTGGGCGAGCGCCCTGGCGATGGCGAGCCCGACGACGCCTGCGCCAGCGATGACGCAATCGATGTCATGCATGACCTGATATCACCGAGCGTTTTCGGAGCCGGCCGCAAAAACCTTGTCGCCGCCGATCCAGACGCTTCTGATGTCGAGATTATCGGACAGCGCGACGATATCCGCCGCCGTGCCATTGGCGAAGCGTCCAAGCCGATGCGACTGGCCAATCGCTTGCGCCGGATAGAGCGAGGCCATGCGCAACGCCTCCGACAGGTCCAGTCCGACAATCCGGTGGACGTATCTAACAGCCGAGATCATGTCGAGATCCGCCCCGGCCAGCGTTCCGTCGGCAAGCCTCAGGCTGCCGTCCTTGCGATAGATGGTGCGGCCGTTCAGCGTGAATGAGGTCATGTCGGTGCCGATCGTCGCCATGGCGTCGCTGACCAGCACGACCTTGCCCGGTCCCTGCTTGGCGCGCAGGGCGATCTTGATGGTGGCGGGATCGACATGGATGCCGTCGGCGATGAGCCCGGCGGACAATGTGCCGATGTCGATGGCCGCGCCCGCCAGTCCGGGTTCGCGGTTGCCGATTTGGCTCATCGCGTTGAACAAATGGGTGACCATCGATGCACCGGCCTCGGCAAAGGTGCGGGCCGTGGCGTAGCCGGTGTTGGAATGGCCAAGGCTGACGACGATTCCGGCCTTGGCGAGTGCGGCGACGCGCCCCGGTTCGACGGATTCCGGTGCGATGGTGGTGAGCAGCACCGGCAGCTTTTGCCGCGCCGCGATAAGCATCGCCTGGTCGCCATCCGTCATCGGCCGGATCAGCGCCGGATCATGCGCGCCCTTGCGGGCGATCGACAGATGCGGGCCCTCGAGATGCAGGCCGAGGAAGCCCGGCACCTGCCGCAGCGCCGCTGCTTCGCCGGCAGCGACAGCGGCGGCGGTGATCGCGGGCGTGTCGGTGATCAGCGTCGGCAGCAGCGCCGTCGTGCCGAACGGCGCATGCGCGCGGCAGATGGTTTCGATCGAGGCGACGTCGGGATGGTCGTTGAGCATGACGCCGCCGCCGCCATTGACCTGCAGGTCGAGGAATCCCGGCGCCAGCATGACGCCGCCGGTGTCGACGACGCGAATATCGGAAGCAAGGGCGCCCGTGGGCAGGATGGCTTCGACGAGGCCATCACGCACGACAAGTGCCGCGCCTTCATGCCAGTCGTCGCCGTCGAAAATGCGGGCGCCAGTCAGGGCAAAGCGGGTGCTCATACGGTCTCCGTCACCTTGCGGAGATTGCGCGGTGTGTCCGGATCGAGGCCGCGATGGCGGGCAAAGGCCTCGACGAACATATAGAACGAGACGATCAGCGTCAGCGGATCCGTCAGCGAGTGGCCCGTGGCGACATGCGGCAGGCGCACGGCGCGATTGGCAAGTGCGGAGGTCACGAACACCGGCGCACCCTTGGCTGCCAGGCTGTCGGCGGCCTCGGCGATCGATGGCTCGGACGCGTCGCGCGCGGCCAGCGCCAGCACCGGAAAATCGGGGCCGATCAGCGCCAGCGGGCCGTGCATGACCTCGGCCGCACTGTATGCCTCGGCATGTATGCCGCAGGTTTCCTTGAATTTCAGCGCCGCCTCGTTGGCCATCGCTGCGGACGGGCCGCGGCCGAGGATGAACAGCGATTTCTGCTTCTCGATCGTCTCTGCCAGCACGCCCATCCAGTCGCAGGCGATCGCCTTGCCGAAATGCTCGGGCAAGCCGGCGAGCGCCGCGAGCAGCGCATCGTCGCCGGTGGCGTGCGCCATCAGGGCGAGCCCGGTTACGGCGGAATTGATGAAGGTCTTGGTTGCCGCCACGCTGCGCTCCGGCCCGGCCAGCATATCGATCGCATAGTCCGAGGCGCGCGCCAGCGGCGAATCGGCAGTGTTGGTGATGGCGATGGTCAGCGCACCACCGGCCCGCGCGGTCTCGGCCATGGCGACGATGTCGGGGCTCTTGCCCGATTGCGAGATCGCCAGGCAGGCCGAGCCGCCGAGTTTCAGCTTCCGGCCATAGATCGAAGCGATGGACGGACCGACCGAAGCGACAGCCAGGCCAGCGGTCAGCTCGACGGCATATTTCATGAAGGTGGCGGCATGGTCGGACGAGCCGCGCGCCACGGTGACCACAAATTGCGGGTCGCGTTCGCGAATACCGCGCCCGGCCTCGGAGAGCACGACGCCGGAGCCATCGAGCAGGCGGGCGACAGCCTGCGGGATCTCCTCGATCTCGCGCCGCATATGGGTCATCTCAGTAGACACGGTCGGCTCTGACGGCATGGTTGGCACTGTGCTCATGGTCGGGCCTCTTCGCTCGGCGCTGTCAGCCGCAATTCGGCGACGAAATCATAGGCGTCGCCCCTGTAGATGGAGCGGGTGAATTCGATCACCTTGCCGCTCGCCAGATAGGAAATACGTTCGATGTGCAGGCCGGCAATACCTGGCGGGACTTCGAGCAGGCGCGCATCGTCGTCGCCGAGATTGGCGGCGGAGATGCGCTGGACCGCCCGCACCGGCCGATTGCCGTTCGATTCCAGCGCCGCATAGAGCGAGGAGCCTATGGCGGCCGGGTCGGGCAGCACGCTGGCCGATAGCGACGCGCGCTCGATCGCCAGCGGCGTATCGTTGGCGATGCGCAGGCGTGCCACCCGCGCCACCAGTTCGCTCGATGACAGGCCGAGCACCATCATTTCATCGGGCGAGGGCGCGTAAAGGCCGCGGTCGAGCCAGGCAGAACGCACGGCCATGCCGCGCCGCGCCATGTCCTCGGTGAAGGAGGTCAGCCGCGACAGCGACTGCTCGACGCGCTCCATGCGTGGCGCCACGAACGTGCCGGAGCCGTGGCGCTGCACAAGAATGCCGCCCTTGACCAAATCCTGCACCGCCTTGCGAACGGTGACGCGCGAAATGTCGGCCTTGGTGGCGATGTCGCGCTCGGAGGGCAGCGCGTCGCCCGGGCCGATCAGGCCACGATTGACCGCGTCCTCGATGCTCTTGCGCAGCTGCAGATAGAGCGGCGCGCCGCTTTGCGACGACTGTTTCAGCGTGGCGAAGATCTGGTCGGCGGCATCGCTCATCGCGCCGCCTCCGCTGGTCCCGCGAAAAGGCGGACCGCCATCTGCACGGCGCCGCCCAGCGCGTCGTCGAGCGGCGGCTTCAGCAGCGCCCGGTAGCGCTGGGACAGGCGCGGGGCATAGAGCGGCGCCAGCCCGCCGAGCAGACAGAGCGGCGCGTCGTCCGCTAGGTCCAGCGCGCCGAGCGCGGCTTCGACGTCGGCGATTGCACGGTCGAGGATCCAGTTGGCGACGCTGTCGCCCTTTTCGGCATGCTCGAACACCTTGGGCGCGAAACCGCCGAAATCGCCGGGTTTGGCGTTGGTGGTGAATTCGACCACGTCCTCGGGATTGTTGCGGAAAACCGCGAGCATGCTCTGCGTCAGCGGCGAGCCCTCGCGGACGCCGTCATAGGCAAGCAGCGTCTGTTCGAGCAGGTCGCGGCCGATGCGGGCGCCGCTGCCTTGGTCGCCGACCTGAAAACCCCAGCCGCCGATGGCGCGCGACTTGCCGTTCCTGCGCGCCATATAAGCGGTGCCGGTGCCGAGGATCGCCATGGCGCCGTCGCCCGCGCCGACCGCCCCTTCGAGGGCGATCTCGGCGTCGGTCTCGACGCGGCTGATGCTGAACGGCAGGATCGCTTCGAGCTGCTGCCTATAGGTGCCGACATTGGCGCCGGCGAGGCCGAGAATGGCAGGGGTTTGCGGGACCAGGTCCGGGTCCTGCCCGGCGGCGAGGAACGCCTGCCGTGCAGCCTCGACGATGTTCGACCGGGCGCCGGTGAGATCGGTGCGGATATTGGCCGCGCCGCTTTTGGCGCGGCCGACGACAGTGCCGTCCACTGTTGCCAGGGCGGCCCTGCAGCTGGTGCCGCCGCCATCGATACCGAGCACGAAATTCAAGCGATTTCTCCTCCGGGCGGATAATACCAATAAAATACCAATAGCCAAGGGTTAATTTCCGTTTCAAGAAAATTAAGCCGCATTTCATTGGAAACTTTGCACATTTTGCCAGTTCGACGGTTTCCAGCTCGAGAATTCCTTAATGCGTGTGGACAAGTGGTATTTTTTTGGTATTGTTCCGATATCGGAGGAACCGGGATGGCCGAAACGCGCACCGAAGCGCTTCACAGAAATGCCGAAGGACTGGATATCCAGGCCCCGGAAACCATCCTTGCTTCGTTGGCCGACGCGCAGGTCGAAGCCGCGAAAGTCGTCCGCGCCGCTATCCCCTCCATAGCCGGAGCGGCCGAGATCATCGCCCGCAGCCTGAACAACGGCGGAAAGCTTGCCTATGCGGCCGCCGGCAGTTCGGGCCTGATGGCGCTTGCCGATGCGTTGGAACTGCCCGGCACGTTCGGCATCCGGCGCGACCGCATCGCCATCCTGATCGCCGGCGGCGACGAGGCTTTCAGGACGTTGGCCGGCGGCCCCGAGGATGACACCGAGGAGGCAGCGGCTGCCGTCGCCAACGCCGGTATCGGCAAGGGCGACTGTCTTATCGCCATTTCCGCCAGCGGCACGACGCCCTACGCGGTGCGCGCCGTCCAGGAAGCGCGCGGCCGGGGCGCCGCCACCATCGCCATCGCCAACAACCGCGATTCGCTTCTGCTGCGCCAGGCCGAAACCGCCATCCTGCTCGAAACACCGCCGGAGCTGATCGCCGGTTCGACACGCATGGGCGCCGGCACCGCGCAGAAGATCGCGCTCAACATGCTGTCGACATTGACCGCCGTTCATCTCGGCCATGTCCATGACGGCTACATGGTCAACCTCATGGCCGACAACATCAAGCTGCGCGACCGCGCGGCGCGCATCGTCGCCGCCATTACCGGGCACGACAAGGACGAGGCGGCGCGGCTGCTCGAAACGAGCGGCGGCGGCGTCAAGACCGCCATTTTGCTTGCCGCCGGCGCCGCCAGCGCCGATGCGGCTGAGAAACTACTGGAAGGAACCGGCCACAAATTGCGGCCGGCACTTTCCGCGATCGAGGGGAGCAAGGGGTCAAAAGCCTCCGTTCTCATCAAAACCGAACCTGAAAAAGGTCAACAGGGAGACTGAGCATGACAACGAAACTACTGACGGCACTGCTTCTGGGCACCAGCATTCTCGGCTCCGCCGGGGTGGCTTATGCCGAGGACGTAACGCTCAACATCGAGAGCTGGCGCGGCGACGACCTTGCCATCTGGAAGGACAAGCTGATCCCGGCTTTCGAAGCCAAGAACCCTGGCATCAAGGTGGTGTTCGCGCCATCGGCTCCGACCGAATATGATGCCGCACTTGGCGCCAAGCTCGCCGCCGGCTCGGCGGGCGACCTGATCACCTGCCGCCCGTTCGACAAGTCGCTTGAATTGTACAAGAAGGGCAACCTCGCCGATCTCTCGGCGCTGCCCGGCATGGAGAACTTCTCGCCGGTGGCCAAGTCCGCCTGGCAGACCGACGACGGCAAGGTGAGCTTCTGCGTACCGATGGCCTCCGTCATCCACGGCTTCATCTACAACAAGGACGCCTTCGACAAGCTCGGCATCAAGGTGCCGCAGACCCGCGACGAGTTCTTTGCGGCACTCGACAAGATCAAGGCCGACGGCACCTATATCCCGATGGCCATGGGCACCAAGGATCTCTGGGAAGCCGCGACCATGGGCTATCAGAACATCGGCCCCAATTATTGGAAGGGCGAGGAAGGCCGCGCCGCGCTGATCAAGGGCGAGCAGAAGCTGACCGACAAGGACTGGGTCGCGCCGTTTGAGGAACTGGCCAAGTGGAAGCCTTATCTCGGCGACGGCTTCGAAGCCCAGACCTATCCGGACAGCCAGAACCTGTTCACGCTCGGCCGCGCCGCCATCTACCCGGCCGGCTCATGGGAAATCGGCTTGTTCAACACCCAGGCCCAGTTCAAGATGGGCGCCTTCCCGCCGCCGGTCGAGAAGGCCGGCGACACGTGCTACATCTCCGACCATACCGATATCGGCATGGGCCTGAACGCGGCCTCGAAAAACGCCGATGCCGCCAAGACCTTCCTGTCCTGGGTGGCCTCGCCGGATTTCGCCACCATCTACGCCAACGCGCTGCCGGGCTTCTTCAGCCTGAACTCCGCGCCGGTGAAGATGGAAGACCCGCTGGCGCAGGAATTCGTCTCCTGGCGCGGCAAGTGCAAGTCGACGATCCGCTCGACCTATCAGATCCTGTCGCGCGGCACGCCGAACCTCGAGAACGAGACCTGGGTTGAATCGGCCAACGTCATCAACGGCACCGATACGCCCGAAGCTGCCGCCAAGAAGCTGCAGACCGGTCTCGACAGCTGGTATCATCCGGCGAAGTAAGAGCTCCGGCTGAGCGCTGCTTATCTCCCCCCTCGAGGGGGAGATGTCGCCAAAGGCGACAGAGGGGGTCGGTGGAGGCAGGCCGCGACCTGATCGCTGCTGGGAAGCACGGTCAAATGTCGATGGCGCGCTGCCTTGACCGACCCCACCCGCCTCGCTTCGCGAGGCACCCTCCCCTCAAGGGGGAGGGAGGCGCCGCGCCTTTAGCGGTATTCTCCAAGACCTGATCGGCGGGGACCGAACTCATGGCCACAGATATCAGACCGAAGAGACCGTTCCGTTGGCACATCGGCGTCTTCCTGGCGCCGGCGGTGCTCGTCTATACGGCGATCATGATCCTGCCGCTGGCAGGAACTTTGCAGCTGTCGCTGTTCCGCAACATCGAGCAGTCCCAGGTCTTCGTCGGGCTGGCAAATTTTCGCACGCTGTTCGGCGATCCGAACTGGTCGGTGGGTTTCTGGAACGCGCTACGAAACAACGTCTGGTTCTTCATCATCCACATGCTGGTGCAGAACCCGATCGGCGTCATGCTGGCGGCTCTGCTGTCCAGCCCAAGACTGAGATTCGCGGCCTTCTACCGCACGGCGATTTTCGTGCCGACCATCCTGTCCTTCGTCATCGTCGGCTTCGCCTGGAAGCTGATCCTGTCGCCGCTATGGGGCGTGGCGCCGCATATGATGGACCTGGTCGGCCTCAAAAGCCTGTTCACGCCATGGCTCGGCAAGGAGCAATATGCGCTGACCGCGCTCAGCCTGATCTCGGTTTGGCAGTTCGTCGGCATCCCGATGATGCTGATCTACGCAGCCCTGCTGTCGATCCCCGAAGAGGTGATCGAGGCGGCCGAATGCGATGGCATCACCGGCCTGTCGCAGTTCTGGAAGATCAAGCTGCCGCTGATCCTGCCGTCGATCGGCATCATCTCGATCCTCACCTTCGTCGGCAATTTCAACGCCTTCGACCTGATCTACACCGCGCAAGGCGCGCTCGCCGGACCGAACTATTCGACCGACATTCTCGGCACCTTCCTCTACCGCGCCTTCTTCGGCTTCCAGCTGCAGGTCGGCGACCCCAACATGGGTGCTGCGATCGCGACGATGATGTTCCTGATCATCCTCGGCGGCGTCTGCGTCTACCTCTTCCTCGTGCAGACGCGCCTGCGTCGCTACCAGTTCTGAGGGTCGGAGATGTCACGGCTGAACACCCCCCTCTGGCCTGCCCGTCCTCCGCAGCTGCAGCGCAGATGCTGCGGAGGGTGGACCGGCCATCTCCCCCGCAAGGCGCCTCATCAGGAGACGTCCCAATGAGCACCGCGACCCATTCCCTGCCCCGCACCATCGGCGCCCATGCGATCTTGTTGACCTATACGGCGATCGCATTGTTTCCGGTGATCCTCGTCATCATGAATTCGTTTAAATCCCGCGCCGGCATTTTTGGCGCGCCGCTGACGCCGCCGACGCCCAAGACTTTCGACCTGATCGGCTACACCACGGTCATCGGCCAGGGCGATTTCATCCACTATTTCCAGAACAGCTTCGTCGTCACCGTCGCTTCCCTGTTCTTCGTGCTGTTGTTCGGCGCCATGGCCGCGTTTGCCCTATCGGAATACCGGTTTCGCGGCAATTCGCTGATGGGGCTCTACCTGGCGCTCGGCATCATGATCCCGATCCGGCTGGGCACCGTCGCCATCCTGCAATTGATGGTGGCGAGCGGGCTGGTCAACACGCTGACGGCGCTGATCCTGGTCTACACCGCGCAGGGCCTGCCGCTCGCCGTCTTCATCCTGTCGGAATTCATGAAGCAGGTGTCCGACGATTTGAAGAACGCCGGCCGCATCGACGGGCTCTCAGAATACACGATCTTCTTCCGCCTGGTGCTGCCGCTGGTGCGGCCATCGATGGCGACGGTCGCCGTCTTCACCATGATCCCGATCTGGAACGATCTCTGGTTCCCGCTGATCCTGGCGCCGTCGGAAGAGACCAAGACAGTGACGCTCGGCGCGCAATTGTTCCTCGGCCAGTTCGTCACCAACTGGAACGCCATCCTGGCCGCCCTGTCGCTGGCGATCATGCCGGTGCTGATCCTCTACGTCATCTTCTCGCGGCAACTGATCCGCGGCATCACGTCGGGAGCCGTCAAGTGAGTTCGCAAAGCCCCCTTCGCGTCGTCGTCGCCGGCATCGGCAATATGGGGCGCAGCCATGCGTTGGCCTACCACACCAATCCGGGCTTCGAGATCGCGGCCCTGGTCAACCGCTCCGACGTGCCGTTGCCTGAAGGGCTCTCCGGCTATGCCATCCGTCGTTCCTTCGACGAAACCCTGCGCGATGAAAAACCCGATGTCGCCTGCATTGCCACCTATTCCGACAGCCATGCAGACTATGCGGTGAAGGCGTTCGAAGCCGGCTGCCATGTCTTCGTCGAAAAACCGCTGGCAACGACGGTGGCCGATGCCAAGCGCGTCGTCGCGGCGGCCAAGGCCAACGGCAAGAAGCTGGTGATCGGCTACATCCTGCGCCATCACCCGTCCTGGATCAGGCTGATCGCCGAGGCGCGCAAGCTCGGCGGCCCTTACGTCTTTCGCATGAACCTCAACCAGCAATCCTCAGGCCCCACCTGGGAGACGCACAAGCAGCTAATGCAGACGACCTCGCCGATCGTCGATTGCGGCGTTCACTATCTGGACGTGATGCTGCAGATCACCGACGCCAAGCCGGTCGAGGTGCGCGGCATGGGTGTGCGGCTGACGCAAGACGTCGCGCCGTCGATGTACAATTATGGCCATCTGCAGGTGCTGTTCGACGACGGCTCGGTCGGCTGGTACGAAGCCGGCTGGGGTCCGATGATTTCGGAGACGGCCTTCTTCGTGAAGGACGTCATCTCGCCGAACGGCTGCGTGTCGATCGTCATGAAAGAAGGCGTCAAGTCCGACGATATCGACACCCACACCAAGACCTCGACCATCCGCCTGCACAGCGCGGCAACCGGCGCGGACGGCAAGTTCGCCAAAGCCGACGAAATGCTGTCGATGGCAGGCGAACCTGGCCACCAGGACCTCTGCGACCTCGAACAGGCTTTTGTCCTCAAGGCGATCCGCGAGGACATGGATCTCACCAAGCACATGGACGACGCGGTGAAATCGCTCGCGGTCTGTCTCGCTGCCGACGAGAGCGTGCGTAGCGGAAAGGCGGTGCGGTTGTGAGTGCGGAATTATTCTTGGGAATTGCGCTCTACGGCGCCCCCCTCTGGCCTGCCGGCCATCTCCCCCTCAAGGGGGGAGATCAGCTGTCGGCACTGCCTTCGCCAATCACCGAGGTCGAAAAAAGCGCTGCGGCGTCAAAGCTGCCAATCTCCCCCCTTGAGGGGGAGATGGCCGGCAGGCCAGAGGGGGGTGCATTCGCGCCCACATTCCAATCCGGAGGATCGCCGTGGGCTCGCTGAAGATCGAGAATGTGAAGAAGGCCTTCGGTCCGGTCGAGGTGCTGAAGGGCATTGACCTCGAAGTGACGGATGGCGAATTCGTCGTCTTCGTCGGGCCCTCGGGCTGCGGCAAGTCGACCTTGCTCAGGGTGATCGCCGGGCTGGAGGATTCGACCTCGGGCCGGGTGGTCATCGATGGCGGGGATGTGTCCGCCACGCCGCCGGCCAAACGCGGTATCGCCATGGTGTTCCAGACCTACGCGCTTTACCCGCATCTGACGGTGAAGAACAATATGGGCCTTGGCCTCAAGCAGGCCGGCACTCCGGCGCCCGAGATCGACCGCCGCATCGGTATCGCCTCGTCGATGCTGTCGCTGGAGCCCTATCTGGAAAGGCGGCCGGCCGAACTCTCGGGAGGCCAGCGCCAGCGCGTCGCCATCGGCCGCGCGGTGGTGCGCGAGCCCAAGCTGTTTCTCTTCGACGAACCACTGTCGAACCTGGACGCGGCGCTGCGCGTCAACACGCGGCTGGAAATCGCCCAGCTGCATCGCCGCCTGAAGGCAACAATGATCTACGTCACCCACGACCAGGTCGAGGCGATGACGCTCGCCGACAAGATCGTCGTGCTCAATGCCGGCCGGATAGAGCAGATCGGCGGGCCCATGGAGCTCTACAATTCGCCGGCAAATGAATTTGTCGCCGGATTCATCGGCTCGCCGAAGATGAATTTTGTCGACGGCGCCCGTCTCGGCGAAACCGCCAAGACCATCGGCGTGCGGCCGGAGCATCTGACCGTCGATCCGAAGTCCGGCGCCTGGAAGGGCACGGTGGTGCACGCCGAGCATCTCGGCGCCGACACCAATCTCTATCTCGACTGCGAGAAGGCCGGACTGATCACCGTACGGATTTTCGGAGTCTATGATGCTGAGCCGGGCGCGACGCTGTACGCGACGCCGGATCCGGCGAAGACCTATCGGTTTGGGATGGATGGAAGGGTGCTGAAGTAGATACACGGCGCTTCTCCCTTCCTCTCCCTCCGGAGGGGGGAGAGGTGGCGCCGCGAAGCGGCGACGGAGTGGGGGAAGGCGGTCCTCAAATGCGCCGCCCTGGCAACTCACCACAGGGTCTCGATCTAGGCGAGGCATCGCCCCGGCTTGACGTAAACAACGGAGCAAGGTCGACCCCCACTCCGTCGAGCTTCGCTCGCCACCTCTCCCCCGATCGACGGGGTAGAGGAAGGGCGCGAAACCGTCTTCTCTCCTTCAGAGCACCACAAGGAGAGAACGGAGAAGTTGCGCCTACGCGTCAGCCCTAAACGTCTGCTTCTGCTGGCCGAGCCCTTCGATACCGAGTTCCACAACATCGCCCGCCTTCAAGAACACCGGCGGCTTCATGCCGAGCCCGACACCGGGCGGGGTGCCGGTGGAGATGATGTCGCCGGGGTGCAGCGACATGAATTGGCTGAGATAGGATACCAGATACGCCACGCCGTAGACCATGGTCCTGGTCGAGCCGTTCTGCATGGTCTTGCCGTTGACCGTCAGCCACATTTTGATGTTCTGCGGGTCGGCCACCTCGTCCTTGGTCACCAGCCAGGGGCCGATCGGACCGAACGTGTCGCAGGACTTGCCCTTGGTCCACTGGCCTTGCCGCTCGGCCTGGAAGGCGCGTTCGGAGACGTCGTGCGCCACGCAATAGCCGGCGACGTAATCCAGCGCATCGGCTTCGCTGACATACTTCGCCGTCTTGCCGATGACCACGCCGAGTTCGACTTCCCAATCGGTCTTCACCGAACCGCGCGGGATCAGCACGTCGTCGTCCGGCCCGACGATCGCCGAGCTTGCCTTCATGAAGATGATCGGCTCCGGCGGCACGGTGGCGCCGGTCTCGGCGGCGTGGTCGGAATAATTGAGGCCGATGCAGATGAACTTGCCGGTGCCGGCAACGCAGGCGCCGATGCGGGGCTTGCCGGAAACCGCCGGCAGCGACTTCGGATCGAGCTTCGCCAGCGTCGCCAGCGATGCCGGATCGAGCGCCTTGCCGCCGATGTCGGCGACGTGGCCGGTAAGATCACGGACCGTTCCATCCGCATCGAGCAGGCCGGGGCGTTCGCTTCCCGCCTCGCCATAGCGCAGCAGCTTCATGGTATGTCTCCTCAGTCAGATTGGTTCAGATCGACCAGCCACCGTCGATATTATAAGCCTGCCCGGACGTATAGGTGGCGCCGGCCAGATAGACGGCGAGATCGGCGATTTCCTCCGGGGTGCCGAGCCGGCCCATCGGCTGGCGGGCGATGAAGGCGGCGCGGGCCGCTTCATAATCGCCCTGCGCATGCATGCGGTCCTCCAGCGACGGGCTCTCGACCGTGCCGGGACAGATGGCGTTACAGCGTATGCCCTTGCCGACATAATCGGCGGCGATTGCCTTGGTCAGGCCGACCACCGCGGCCTTAGTGACGCCATAAGCGAAACGGTTCGGCACGCCCTTGGTCGAGCCGGCCAGCGACGCCATGTTGATGATCGAGCCATCGCCGCGCTCTAGCATGCCGGGCAAGACGGCACGGATCGTGCGGATCATGGCGCGGACATTGAGATTGAAGGCGAAATCGAGATCGGCATCCTTCATTTCGAGGATCGAGCCGGAGTGGACGAAACCGGCGCAGTTGAACAGCACGTCGACGGCACCGATTTCGGCAAAGGCGGCGTTGACGGCCTCGTCGTTGAGCACGTCCAGCTTGCAGGTCTGGATGCCGGAGTCCCTGGCCAGTTCCTCCAGCAGCGTCTCGTTGATGTCGGTGGCGTAGACGGTGGCACCAGCCTTGGCGAAGGCCAGCGCGCTCGCCTTGCCGATGCCTTGCGCCGCTGCTGTGACGACAACGACCTTGCTTGCCAGATCCGCCATGTTTTTCTCCTCCTGGGTCATCTGGCGTTATCGGCGGCCGGCCGGGGCGTCATGTGCCAGTCAGGCGCCACTATGCGGCCTGCGCCGCGTCAGTTCACAGATAAAGATGTTTTTTCTCGTTAAAGAACATGCTTCCGGGCGTCAAGCCCGAACGCGATCACCGTAGCCGCAGCAGCGTACATACTCAGTCTCCGTAAGGCACCCAAACGTTTTTCACCTCGACGGCGCGCCGCAGGAAAGCATCGCCGGCCGCCTCGTCGGATGCCCAGTCGAGGCTGCGGCCATTGCCGCTCCAGACGCGCTTGAGGTTGCCTACGGACTCGGCTTCCGCCTTGGCGCAGGTCTCCGCATCGGCGAACACCCACAGCCCGTCGACATCGTCGTGCTTGGCCAGCACGCCGGCGAGTTCCGCCGTGCGGCCGGTGACGATGTTGATGGCGCCGGCCGGCACGTCGGAATATTCGATGACCTGATAGAGGTCGGTGGCCAGCAGCGGATAGCGCTCGGAGGGCACGGCGATCACCGTGTTGCCCATGGCCAGCGCCGGCGCAACCAGCGAGATCAGGCCGAGCAGCGGCGATGTATCGGGCGCGACGATCCCGACGACGCCGACCGGCTCGTGCAGCGCCAGTGTCACGGCACGGGCCGGCGGCTGGTGCACACGGCCTTCGAACTTGTCGGCAAGACCGGCATAGAGGAACAGCCGCTCGATCGACTGCTCAACCTCGTCGCGCGCCGCCTTGGCGCTGGTGCCGGTCAGTTCCGTCAGGCGAGCAGCGAACTCGCTTGCACGGCCGGAAAGGTTCTCGGCCAGATAATACAGCACCTGGGAACGGTTGTAGGCGGTCGCTTCCGGCCAGGCTTTACAGGCGCGGGCGGCTGAAACGGCGTCGCGGATGTCCTTGCGACTGCCGAGCCCGACCTCGCCCGCCAGCTTGCCCTTCGCGGTGGCGACCGCCAGTGAATAGTTGCCGTCCGGCCGTACCTGCTTGCCGCCGATGAAAAGTTTGGCGGTGCGATCGATCGCCGCGCCGTCGGCCTGCTCGACAGGCTGCGCGGATGTCGTCGCCGGCTTGATCACCGGACCGAGCGGCAGTTTTGCCAAGAGATATTCGAACATGCCCTCGCGCCCGCCTTCCCGACCGAAACCGCTCTCGCGGTAGCCGCCGAAGCCGCAGGCGGCATCGAACATATTGGTGCCGTTGATCCAGACGACGCCGGCCTTCAATTGCGGCGCAACGTGGAGAGCGAGATTGACGTTCTCGCTCCACACGGAGGCGGCCAAGCCGTAGCGGGTGTTGTTGGCGAGCTCGATCGCTTCCTCGGTGTTGCGGAAGGTCATGGTCGCGAGCACCGGGCCGAAGACCTCTTCCTGGGCCAGAATGTTAGCCGGCGAAACGCCAGTAGCGAGCGTCGGCAGGTGATAGTAGCCGGAAGATGGCAGTGTTGCATCCGGCTGCCAGCAGACCGCGCCCTGCCGGGCGCCTTCGGCGACCAGGCTCTTGACGCGGTCAAGCTGGGTAGCGTCGACCAACGGGCCGATATCTGTGTTCTTGTCGAGCGGGCTGCCGACGCGCAGCCGGCTCATTCTGGCCTTGACCTTGGCGATCAGCGCTTCGGCGATGCCTTCCTGGACCAGAAGCCGCGAACCGGCGCAGCAGACCTGGCCCTGGTTGAACCAGATGCCATCGACCAGGCCTTCGACGGCGCTGTCGAGATCGGCATCCTCGAAAACGATGAAGGCCGACTTGCCGCCGAGCTCCAGCGACAGTTTTTTGCCCGATCCAGCCGTGGCTTTCCGGATGATCTTGCCCACTTCCGAAGAACCGGTGAAGGCGATCTTCTGGATGCCGGGGTGGTTGACGATGGCCGCGCCCGCTTCCGGTCCGCCCTGCACGATGTTGACGACGCCTTTCGGCACGCCGGCGCGTTCACAGATTTCGGCGAACAGGATTGATGTCAGCGGCGTAAACTCGGCCGGTTTCAGTATCACCGTGCAGCCGGCGGCGAGCGCCGGCGCGATCTTCCAGGCCAGCATCAGCAGCGGAAAATTCCACGGAATGATCTGGCCGACGACGCCGACGCCCTTGTGGCCGGGGAAATCCCTGTCCAGCGCCTGCGCCCAGCCGGCATGGTGGATGAAATGGCGGATGGCCAGCGGCACGTCGATGTCTCGGCTTTCGCGGATCGGCTTGCCATTGTCGATTGTCTCAAGCACCGCGAACAGGCGCTGGTGGCGCTGCATGGCGCGGCCGATGGCGTAAAGCACTTTCGCGCGCTGGTAGCCCGAAGAGGCCGACCATTTCGGCAGCGCCTTGGCGGCCGCCGCGACCGCGGCGTCGATATCGGCGGCGTTGGCATCCGAGACCTTGGCCAGCAGCCCGCCGGATGACGGTTCGCTGGTATCGAACGTCTTGTCGCCGGAAGCGGCTTTCCAGTCGCCGCCGATGAACAGTGCCTTGGAAAAATCGCGCGCGGCAAGCCAGGCATCCGCCTCGTTGCGGGCCTCCGGCGCCGGGCCGTATTCCATGGCGTGATAGCGTTCGAGGATGTTCATCAGGTGCCTCCTTCACCTCCCGCTTGTGGGGAGGGATCGATCGGCAAGGCCGATCGGGGGTGGGGGATGGGGCGCTCACGCCATGGCGTGGCGATGATTGGCCGAATAATGCCCGGTCAGATGATGCTCGAGCTGCCGCTCGATGTCGGTCAGAAGGCTCGACGCGCCGAAGCGGAACAAGGTCGGCTCCAGCCACGGCCGGCCGAGCTCTTCCTTCATCAGCACCAGCCAATCGAGCGAGGCTTTTGCGGTTGAAATGCCGCCGGCGGGTTTGAAGCCGATGAGATAACCCGTCTCCTCGAAATAGGCCCTGATGGCGCGCACCATGGCCAGCCCAACCGGCAGCGTGGCGTTGACGCTTTCCTTGCCGGTCGAGGTCTTGATGAAGTCGGCGCCGGCCATCATCGCCACCATCGAGGCCAGCATGACATTGCGCAGCGTGGCGAGGTCGCCGGTGCCGAGAATGACCTTCAGATGCGCATCGCCGCAGGCGGCACGCATCGAGACGATCTCATTGTAGAGCTCGCGCCATTTGGCGCCGAACACCAGGCCGCGTGGAATGACTACGTCGATCTCGTCGGCGCCGTCCTTCACCGAGGCCTCTATTTCCTGCAGGCGGGTGGAGAGCGGCGCAAGGCCATGCGGGAAGGCTGTGGAGACGGCGGCGACATGGATACCGGTGCCGCGCACGGCGTCGACAGCGGTGGCGACGAAGGGGTGGTAGACGCAGATCGCGGCCGGGCGGATGATTTCGCCGGAAATGCCGAGACCCTCGACGATGTCGCGGCGGAACGGGTTGATCGCCTTGGCGCAGAGCCGGCGCACGCGCTCCTCGGTGTCGTTGGAGTTCAGCGTCGTCAAATCCATGCAGGCGACGGCGCGCAGCAGCCAGGCCGCCTGGTTGTCGGCCTTGATCGAGCGCCGCTTGGTGAGGCTGGCGACGCGCCGTTCCAGCGCCGAGCGGTTGACGCTGCGTACCGATTCCATGAAGCCGAGGTCGAGCTTCATGCCGGGGTTGCGCGCGATGCGGTGGTCCAGCGGGATGGGGGTGTTGGCGGCGGCACGCGCAGGCAGCGGCGTCACCTTGGACGAGCCAAGCTCGGCTTCGCGGATTGTGCTGCTCATCTCCTGCCCTTTCATTCAGCGACGTGCGCCGAAGATAGCCCGTGAATTGACGCTTCACGAGTCCTCAAGCGAGGGATAGCCGAAAAAGGCTGCGAAAGCAGCTAGTTTTTGACCGAAAGGTCAAAACTCGTTTTTGAGCGAGGCGCTGGTCTCAGCCGACGAAAGCGCGCTCGACCACGAATGTCGCCGGATGGCTGAGCGAGCCTTCCTTGAAACCAAGGCTCTCGGCCAGCTCCTTGACGTCCTTGAGCATATGCATCGAGCCACATATCATGATGCGGTCCGTCTCGGGATCGAGCTTGTCGATGCCGAGATCGGTGTAGAACTTGCCGGAGCCGATCAGCGCGGTGATGCGGCCCATACGCGGCGACTCTTCGCGCGTCGTCGAATTGTAGAGGGTGACGCGGCCGCCGGTCAGCTCGCCAATCAACGGATCGCTTTCGAGCGCCGCGACCAGTTCCTGGCCGTAGGTGAGTTCGGCGATGTCGCGGCAGGTGTGGGTCAGGATCACCTGCTCGAATTTTTCGTAGGTGTCTGGGTCGCGCAGCAGGCTGGCGAAAGGCGCGATGCCGGTGCCGGTCGAGATCATGAACAGCCGCTTGGCCGGGGTCAGCGCATCGAGCACCAGTGTGCCGGTCGACTTCTGGCGCATGATGACGGTGTCGCCGACCTGGATCTTCTGCAGCTCCGAGGTCAGCGGGCCGTCCGGCACCTTGATCGAGAAGAATTCCAGCTCTTCGTCCCAGGCCGGGCTGGCAACCGAATAGGCGCGGTACACCGGCTTCTCGGCATTGGGCAGGCCGATCATGACGAACTCGCCGGAGCGGAAGCGCAGCGACTGCGGGCGGGTGATGCGGAACGAGAACAGCCGGTCGGTGTAGTGCTTCACCGAGACGACGGTCTCGGCATAGACGTTGGCCGGTATTGGGAATTGCAGCGGGCGGGCGCCGGCGATGTTGAGAGCGGATGTGGTGTTCATCAAATCCAACCTTGTGGCCCAACTGCGGACGTGGGCGCCAAACTTTTCCTGCGCGCCCGGACCAGTCAGGTCCCGGCGTGCTGTTCCCACACTTCGAAGCTTGGAGAAGCGGGTAAGCTCTTGTGTCCGGAATTTATTAGTATACAAACGATATTTGCGTCAAGACGCTACCGTAAAACACCTTTCCAAACTGTGACATATCCGTAGTCTCAGCGTTTCGGGTTTCGACAATGAAACAGAATTTTTCGGTGCGGCGGCCAGATTCTCAAGCCAGCGTCGTCGCCGGCATCGATGTCGGCGGAACTTTCACCGACCTGCTTCTGATCGATGGCAAGGACGGTGGCAAGGTGCACATCGCCAAAACCCCGACCACGGTCGACAACCAGGCTTTCGGCGTCGTTTCGGCACTCGGCGCCACCGGATTTGCCATCGCCGGCATCGACCTCATCGTGCATGGCACGACCACAACCACCAACGCCGTGCTCGAGCGCCGGCTGGCGAAAACGGGCATGATCACGACGCGCGGCTTTCGTGACGTGATCGAACTCGGCCGGCGCACGCGACCTCAAGCCTATGGCATGACCGGCAGCTTCGTGCCGATCATCGCGCGCGATCTCAGGCTCGAAGTGGCGGAGCGCGTCGAAGCATCGGGCGCCATTCGCACGCCGCTCGACGAGGCCGAAATGCGCGCGGCGGTGAAGACGCTGATCGCGGCCGGCTGCGAATCCCTCGTCATCCATTTCCTGCATTCCTACGCCAACCCCACGCATGAGCGGCGCGCCGCCGAAATCGCCGCCGAAGCCTGGCCGAACGGCTACATCACGACAGGCCATGCCCTGCTGTCGGAGGCGCGCGAATTCGAGCGCGGCGTCACCGCTTCGGTCAATGCGTCGGTGCAGCCGATCCTCGAACGCTATGTCGAGCGGCTGCGCAAGGAGTTGGCGGCAAAGGACTATGCACGCGACTTCCTGATCATGAACGGCAATGGCGGCATGATCTCGGCCCGCTTCGTCACACGGGAATCGGCCAAGACGGTCATGTCCGGTCCGGCCTCGGGCGTCATCGCCGCCGCCTATACCGGCAAGCGTGCCGGCTTCGAAAATCTCGTCACCTACGACATGGGCGGCACCTCGACCGACGTGGCGCTGATCCGCAACGCCGAACCGGCGGTATCGAACGAGATCGAGATCGAATACGCGATGCCGATCCACGTGCCGATGGTGGCGGTGCACACGGTCGGCGCCGGCGGCGGTTCGATCGCCCGCGTCGATGCCGCCGGCCTGATCCAGATCGGCCCGGAAAGCGCCGGCGCCAATCCCGGCCCGATCTGCTACGGGCGCGGCGGCCTGGAGCCGACCATCACCGATGCAAATCTGGTGCTCGGCCGGCTGGCGCCGAAGAAGCTGCTTGCCGTCGAAAATCCAGTCACCGTCGAGCGTGTCACCGGTATCTTCGAGGACAGGATAGGCAAGGCCACCGGCCTGTCCGGGGTCGAGGCGGCCGGTGCGGTGCTGCGGCTGGGCAACATGAAAATGGCCGGCGCCATCCGCATGGTCTCGGTGTCGCGCGGCCATGATCCGCGCGATTTCGCGCTGTTCGCCTTCGGCGGCGCCGGGCCGCTGCATGCCACCGCCCTGGCCCGCGAACTCGGCCTGCCCCGGGTGTTGGTACCCGCCCGGCCCGGCATCACCAACGCGCTCGGCTGCGTCGTCGCCGATCTGCGCCATGATTTCGTCAACACAGTCAACCAGCCGGTGGCTGTTCTCGACGAAGCCCAACTCCACGCGGTATTGGAACGGCACCGAAACGAAGGCGAGGAGCTGATCGGCAAGGAAGCGGTGAAGCCGCAGACGATCCGTGTCACCCATTCCGCCGACATGCAGTTCGTCGGTCAGACTCACATCATCAATGTGGCGCTGCCGTCCTCGTCGGTGACCCGGCAGGAATTGCAAGCCTTGTTCGAAAAGGCCTATTTCGCCCGCTTCAAGGTCGAGTTGCCGGAAATCCGCGCCAATCTGGTCAACCTGAACACGTCCGTGACGGGTGTCAGGCCGGCGATCGATCTGTCGCGGCTGATCGATCCTGCCGGACGGGCAAAGACGCTCGATGAGGCGCGGCGCGAGATCCGGCCGGTCTGGTACAGCGGACGCTGGCACGACACACCGGTGTATGTCAGGGAAAAGCTTCCGCTCGACGCGGTCGTCGAAGGGCCCGCGATCCTCGAACAGATGGACGCCACCACCGTGCTCGAACCCGGCGACCGCGCCCGCTCGGACGTCGACGGCAATATCATCATCGACATCGGCGAGGCCTGACAATGCCGGCTTTAACAGGGGCAAAGCTCGACGCCATCACGCTTTCGGTTCTCCAGGCGGCCTTGCAGCAGGTCTGCGACGAGATGGACCTGACGTTTTCCCGCGCCGCCTTCTCGCCGGTCATCGCCGAGGCCAACGACCGCTCCGACGGCATCTATTCCGCCGTTGACGGCTCGCTGATCGCGCAAGGCAGCCAAGGCCTGCCGGTTTTCGTGGGCGTCATGCAATACTCGACCAAAACGGTGATCGAGATGATCGCCGACGGCCGCTGCCTGGCGCCCGAACCCGGCGATATCTACATCGTCAACGACCCCTATCTCGGCGGCACCCATCTGATGGATGTGCGCTTCGTCATGCCGGTCTACCGCGCGGGAAAAATCTTCTGCTGGCTGTCCAACACCGGCCATTGGCCCGACATTGGCGGCTCGGTGCCGGGCGGTTTTTCCGCATCGGCAACGGCGGTCGAGCAGGAAGGCTTGCGGCTGCCGCCGGTCAAACTGTTCAAGAAGGGTCTGCTCGACGCGGAAATCTACGCCATCATCTGTTCCAACATCCGCGTCGCCGACCAGCGCATCGGCGATATCCGCGCCCAGGCCGCCGCATTGCTGATCGGCCAGGACCGGCTGGACGGAATCCTGGATCGTTACGGTGACGAAACAGTTGTCGAGGCGATCGCCGAATTGCGCCGCCGCGCCGCCGAACAGATGCGCGCCCACATCTCGGCGATCCCCGATGGCACTTACCGCTCGAAGGCGTTTGTCGATTCCGACGGCGTGGTCAACGAGCCGCTGACCATCGCACTCGCCGTCGAGAAGGAGGGCGACATGCTCACCTTCGATTTTGCCGGCTCGTCAAAGCCATGCGCCGGGCCGATGAACAGCGTGCTGGCGACGACCTTGTCGTCGGTCTATCTCGCCATGCGCCATATTTTCCCGGATGTGCCGATCAGCGCCGGTGCGTTCGAACCCCTGGTCGTCAAGCGGCCGGAAGGTACCTTCCTCGACGCCAAATATCCGCGGCCCGTTTCCGGCTGCGCCGCGGAGGTGTCGCAGCGCATCGCCGAGGCGGTGTTCGCGGCCATGGTGCAGGCATTGCCCGACAAGGTGACGGCGGCGCCCGCCGGTTCCAGCGGCAATTTCGCGCTCGGCGGCAACGATCCGGCGCGCGGCCGCGACTACGTCATGTACCAGATCTCCGGCGGCGGCTATGGCGGCAACGCGGACCATGACGGCCTGACCAATGGCTGCTCGACCATCGGCATCTCCAAGTCGCCGCCGGTCGAGATCATGGAACAGGCTTTTCCGGTGCTCTACCGCCACTATGCGTTGCGCGAGGGCTCCGGTGGGGCCGGCAAGCATCGCGGCGGCTTTGGCTTGGCCTATGAGGTCGAGATCCTGCGTGGCGATGCACGCGCCTCTTTCGTCATGGACCACGGCCGGTTCGGCCCGCAAGGCGCGCTCGGCGGCAAGGACGGCGCACCGAACACCGTGACCGTCTTCCGCAACGGCGAGGAACATGTGCCGCCACACCTCTCCAAGGAGCAGGACATTGCGCTCACGGCCGGCGACCGCGTGCGTGTCGGCACGCCCGGTGGCGGTGGCTACGGCGATCCGCTGGAGCGCGACCCGGAATTGATAGCTCAGGACGTCAGGCTTGGTTATTACACGGCAGAGCAAGCCAGGGAGATGTTTGGGGCCGCGTGAGAACGGTCGCTCGCGACACCGATCCCGCTTTTCGATCCGGAAGGAGCCAGGCTGCGTGGCTGGCATTGCTTGTCCCGGAAATCGTTTTGGCCTCCCTACCGGGGTTATGGTATGATTTTCAAATGAAGTCTCCTGGTTCCAGAATCGGCCGCTCGGCCAAGACCGGCCAGTTCGTGCTGACGAGCGCGCGTGGCGAGAAGATCAGCGCGGTGGAAGGTATGAAGCTGTCGCCCCGCATGAGGGAGGTCCTCAGCCTAGGTGTGCGGCGCGGATTGTCCGGCGATGAGCGGCGTTCGCTCATTAAGGAAGAAATCCGCAAGAAGAAATAGACGTTGGTCTACGCTGCCGAGTTCGATCCGCTCTGCTACCCCGGCACGTCGGTGCTCATCAATTTGCTGGACATCCGAGATCAGGCCAAACTTGACGAGGTCGAGCTCGCTCTGTTCCTGACTCGCGCCGACGAGCCCTTGCCGGCGGGCGAACTCGACTTCCAGCACTACCTTAGCCTGCACCGGCACCTGTTTCAGGACCTATATGCCTGGGCCGGTCAGGTGCGCAGTATTCGCATCGGCAAAGGCGGCAGCTGGTTCTGTTATCCCGAACACATCGCCAGCGAGATGGCCCGAGTGTTCCGCGAACTCGGGAACCCCGATCGTCTGGCGGATCTTGAAAGCACTCGGTTTGCCAGTCTCGTGGCGCACGTCGTCGCCGAAATCAATGCCGTGCATCCGTTTCGCGAAGGCAATGGGCGCACCCAGCTCACATTCCTCGCCATGCTCGCCGAGCATGCAGGCTTCACGTTCAACGCAGACATTCTCGACCGTGATCGCGTAATCCAGGCCATGATCGACAGTTTCAGCGGTTCCGAAACGCCTCTGCAGGCTCTCATCGAAGACATCATCGCCTAGCTCGCCGGTCCAGTCTCTATCCTCGCCGATCCAGCCTCGCCACCAGGCGGTCGCCGGCCCACTGGATGCCGCAGACCAGGATGATCAGCACGATGACCACGGCGATCATGACGGACGTCTCGAAGCGCTGATAGCCGTAGCGGATGGCGAGGTCGCCGAGCCCGCCGGCGCCAATGGCTCCCGCCATGGCCGAGGCGCCGATCAGCGTCACCAGCGTCACGGTGAAGCCGGCGACGATGCCAGGCAGCGCTTCGGGCACCAGCACCTCGCGGATGATCGTCCAGCGGTTACCGCCCATGGCGCGCGCCGCTTCGATCAGCCCGTGGTCAACCTCGCGCAGCGACACTTCGGCGATGCGCGCATAGTAGGGGGTGGCGGCGATCGACAGCGGCACGATGGCCGCCCAGGTGCCGATCGAGGTGCCGACGATCAGCCGCGTCACCGGGATCAGCGCCACCAGAAGGATGATGAACGGCACCGAGCGGAAGCCGTTGATCACGGCACCGAGCACGCGGTTCACCCACAGGCTTTCGGCGATGCCGCCACGCTCGGTCGCAATCAAAGCGAGACCAAGCGGCAGGCCGAAAACGAGCGAGATCAGGCCGGATGCGGCCGTCATCAGCACCGTTTCCCAGATCGAACGCAGCAGGAGTTCAAACAGAACTGGCGACATGGCCAAGCACCTCCACCCGCGCCTGGCGAGCCTTCAGGAATGTGATTACTTCAGCGAGGTGATCCGCATCGCTGCCCGGGACAGACAGGAAGAGCGTGCCGACCGGTTGCTGCTGGACATGGTCGATGCCGCCATGGACAAGACGGAAGGAGCCTGGCACGGCAGCGGCAAGGTCGGAGAGCAGCGGACTACGCGCTGCCTCGCCGGCCACGTCGACGCGCAGGATGGTTTCAGCTCCGGCCGCCGGCACCAGCCGGATCGCCAGTTCGGCCGGCAGTTGCGGCCGGATAGCACCAAGCAGGCTTCTCGTGATGCCGGAACGCGGGTCGGAGAAAACCGACCAGACCGGCCCTTCCTCGACGATGCGCCCGGCATCGATCACCGCCACCCGGTCGGCGATCGAGCGGATCACTTCCATTTCATGAGTGATGAGCAGGATGGTCAGGCCAAGCTGCCGGTTGATGTCTTTCAGCAAGGCGAGAATGGACCGCGTCGTCTCCGGATCGAGCGCCGAGGTCGCTTCGTCCGACAGCAGCAGCGCCGGCCGCGCGGCAAGCGCCCTGGCGATGCCGACGCGCTGCTTCTGTCCGCCCGACAGCGACGCCGGATATGCCTTTGCCTTCTCCGACAGTCCGACCAGTTCAAGCAACTCAGCGGCGCGCTGCAACCGCTCCGCCTTCGGGCGGCCCTCGATCTTGAGCGGCAGCGCCACATTGTCTTCGACGGTCTTGGCCGACAGCAGGTTGAAATGCTGGAAGATCATTCCGATGCGCCGCCGCAGCGGCTGCAAATCGCGCTCGCCGAGCCGGCTGATCTCGCGGCCCTCGATGAACACTTCGCCGGAATCGGGCCGTTCCAGCCCGTTCAGGCAGCGGATCAGCGTCGATTTGCCGGCGCCGCTGCGGCCGATGATGCCGAGAATCTCGCCCTTGCGCACGGTCAGCGAGACGCCATCGAGTGCCGGCGTGACGCCGAAGCGGCGCCTCAGCTCGACGAGGCGCACCACATCGTGCGGCGTCGTGCTCGGAGAATCCGCGGTCTCGGCGGTTGCGGTGACATGCTGGTTCATTCGCGGCCCTGTTCTCATGATCCGCTAAACGCGAACGCGGCCCGCGCCTTGCGCGCGGACCGCCATGATGGATGACGCCTGCCGGCGCCGACCTTCTCAGTAGGCGCTGAGGCCGGTCCCCTTGTAAACCTTGTCGAACTCGGCCTTCACCGCCTCGTTCTGGTAGGAGGCAACCAGCGTCTTCACCCAGGGCTCGTTCTCGCTGCCGGCCTTCACCGCGATGAAGTTGCGGTAGGGATTGTCGGCGATCGGCTCCTGCGCGATGCGGTTTTCCGGCGTCAGGCCGCTTTTCAGCGCCCAGTCGGTGTTGACCACGGCGGCGTCGAGATCCTCGACCGACCGCCCGACGATGCCCGCATCCAATTCCTTGATCTCGACCTTCTTCGCGTTCTCAGCGATGTCGGCGGTGGTGGCGAGAATGCCGGTGCCGTCCTTGAGTTTGATCACGCCCTCGTTCTGCAGCACGCGCAGCGCCCGGCCTTCATTGGACGGGTCGTTCGGAACGCCGATGACCGCGCCCTCTGGCAGGTCGGCGACCTTGGTGTACTTCTTGGAGTAAAGGCCGATCGGCCAGACGCCGGTATAGCCGACGCGCACGATATGGTAGCCTTGCGTCTTGATCTGGTTGTCGAGATAGGGCTGGTGCTGGAAGGCATTGGCGTCGATTTCGCCGCGCTCGAGCGCCTCGTTGGGCTGGGTGTAGTCGTTGAACACCACGGTCTCGATGGTCAGGCCCTTTTCGGCTGCCTGAGCGACGACGACGCGCCAGACATCCTCGTCTTCGCCGCTGATGATGCCGACCTTGATCGCCTTCTTGTCTTCGGCGAACGACGCACCGGGCGCCATCAGGCTGCCGATCGCGACAGCCGATGCGAACAGCAGAGCGAGGCCACTGCGGCGGTTGATGGCTGACCAAAGGGAAGATGGCAAAGTGTTCTTGAAATCGGACATTGTTGATCTCTGCAGTTGTGAAGTCGTGGCGGCCAAGCGGTTTACCTAGCCTTGGTCACATCATCAGAAATTCTATCACTCATATCAAAGAACGGCGTTTCTCGGCTTGGCCGAAGCCGGGAATATTCTCTCAAAAATTTCACGGCAGCGAGCACAGGACGCCACCGGTCCGCCCGCAACCGTGCCCGAGAGGAAGGTCGGATTCTCGGAGGCCCGGCCGCCGAGTCGCCCGACGGTAGCGCCGTCCGGCTCGGCTCTGATCGACGCCCTCTCACCCGAGCGCCGCGTCATCTATGACGACACCGAACAGCGCTTCGGACATGACAGGCTGGAGCAGCCCCGCCGCGCAGACACCTAGTGCGCTTCCCGCGTCTTGCGCAGGGGACGTTGGCCCCGGTTGCCGGAGGTGATGCACCAGCATGGCTACCTTTTTCGTGAAGCTGCACGGGTTGATCCGGTGGTCCGGTCGCCTAGGTAGAGGAACGGCGGGCGCCACGTAAATCCGATAGAAAATCCAAAATCGGCATGACATTTTCCTGCATTCGAAAGCTTGCCCTTGCTGTTCTCTCGGTCGTTGTCCTGTCTTCCTGCGTCGTTCCCGACGACACGTCGCGCATCGCCAAGATCGACCCGACGACGGCGGCGGCGCGCAAGGAGATGGTCGGTCTCAGCGAAGCCGACGTTCGAATGTGCGCGGGGTTTCCGACCGCCACCGCGGACGCTGGCCCATCTGGCCAGATCTGGACTTATCAGCGCGCCGTCCAGCGCGGCAATCTCAGCATCGTGGTTCCAACCTTGGGCCTGGGTGCGATCCCGGCGGTAGGCGGCTCCGTCAATGTCGCCCCCGGCGGCTATTGCAACACGCAAATTCGCTTGGTCGACGGCCGCGTCGCCGAAGTCGCCTACGCCGGCGACAACAATATGCCGAACAGCCGCGACGCGCTCTGTGTCAGCACGGTGGACGCCTGCGTGGCCTATGCCCGCCAACGCAATCAAAGGCCGGCGGCCAAATAGCCGTCGATGGCCGACCGTGTTGCACGCGGCTAGCTTTGAGGGCTGTCGCTTTGAGGGCTTGACTGACCGGCCGTACCGAATAGGCTGGCGATTGGAAAAATACCGGCCCTGATCGCCGGGCGGCAAGAATGCCTCGTATGCCTCGCCCTCCGGCGGCGGCTGCGGGGCATTGTTATTTTTGGGGTTCTGTTTGAAACGGCGCATCGAGATCGGCATCCTCTATTCCCGCTCGGGGAGCTATCAGCTCGTCTCCGATGCGTGCCGGATGGGCGCCATGCGCGCCATCGCAGACATCAACGCCGACCGCAGCCACGGCATCGAACTGGTGCCGGTCGAGCGCGATCCGCAAAGCAATGCCGATCGCTACGCAACGCTGTGCGAGGACATCTTCAAGACCAGCAGCGCGCGCCACGTCGTCGGCTGCGTCACCTCCTGGAGCCGCAAGGAGACGATCCCGGTGCTGGAGAAAGCCGGCGGCATGCTCTGGTACGCCTGCCCCTATGAGGGGTTCGAGGCGAACGAGCACGTCGTCTACATGCACGCTTGCCCCAACCAGCATCTGGTGCCGCTGATGGCCCATGTCGTGCCTCGCTTCGGCGCCAACGGCTTCCTGCTCGGCTCGAACTATATCTGGGGCTGGGAGATGAACCGCGTCGCGCGCGACCTGATCGCGGATGCCGGCGGCAAGGTTTTAGGCGAGCGCTATCTGCGCATCGGCGAGACCGACGTGTCGCGGCTGATTGCCGAAATCCGCGCCACGCGGCCAAATTTCATTCTCAACAATCTGATCGGCACCTCGTCCTACGCCTTCCTGGCCGCCTATCGCGACCTGGGCGTCGAGGATCAGGCCTTCAGCCCAGAAACCTGCCCTGTCATCTCCTGCAACCTCACCGAAGGCGAGCTGCCGGCCATCGGCGAATCCGGAAAAGGGCATTTGTCGGTCGGGCCTTATTTCGCACCACGACCGGCGGCCTTCGCCTCGTCTTTCGAAGCATCCGCCTATGCCTCGGTGCAAGTGATGGCCGACGTGCTTTCGCGTGATCCCGACGCCGGTCCGGCGGAATTTTCCAAGGCTTTCGCCGAGCGGCGCTTCTCAACCCGGCTCGGCCCCATCGCCATCGACGCCCGCTCCCAGCACGCGACGCTGCCGGTGATCATCGGGCGGATCGCCGACGGCTTCTTCGAGGTCGTCAGCCGGCAGCACGAGGTCGCGCCGGACCCGTATCTGTCGCGCTACGATCCCGCCAGGACATTCGGTCGGCCGCGCCTGAGGGTGGTGTCGTGACCAGGGCGCCACGCATCCCCAATCTCGGCGGCGCCAGGGCGTTCATCCTGCATCGCCCGCACCCGACGGTGCAGGCGATCACCAGGCAATTGTCGGCCATCGGCCTGATCACGCTGGATTGCTGGCCGGAACTGCCGCCCGAGGCGCTGGCCGCCGATTTCGTCTTCTTCGACGCCGATCTCGGCTTCGACGAGCAATTCCCCTGGAAGCCGGGCGAGGCGCCGATGCCGCTGGTGGCGCTGATCGGCTCCGAGGCGCCGGGCCGCATCGAATGGGCGCTGTCGCACAAGGCCGATGCGCAGCTGCTGAAGCCGGTCGGCACTGCCGGCGTCTACAGCGCGCTGCTGATCGCGCGGCAGAGTTTCGAGGCGCGCAAACACCTGGCCGGCGAGATCGCCTCGCTTCGCCAGCGCGTCGCCGAGCGGCAAACCATCGTGCGCGCGGTGGCCGCACTCTCGAAAGGCATCGATGGCGGCCGCGCCTATGCGCAGCTGCGCTCGCTGGCGATGGGTTGGCAGATCAGCGTCGAGGACGCTGCGCGCCGGATCGTGGCGATGACCGAGGAAGAAGGCGGCGATGACCAGTCCCATCGCGCCTGATCTCCCGGCCGCCGGGCGCATGCCGGTCAAGCCGCGCGCCGGCGTCTGGCGCCGGCTGGTCAAGCGCCGTCTGGCGCTGCTTGGCCTGGTGATCGTCGCCATCGTCGTCGTCGGCGCTGTCCTGGCGCCATGGCTGACCGGCTACGATCCCAATGAGCAGATGTTCGACGGGCTGACGCTGGAAGGCTCGCCCTTGCCGCCCGACGCAAAATTCTGGCTTGGCACCGACCTGCTCGGCCGCGACCTCTTGACCCGCATCCTTTATGGTGCCCGCACCTCGCTGATCATCGGCATCGTCGCCAATGGCGTGGCGCTGTTCATAGGAACGCTGGTCGGCGTTACCGCAGGCTATTTCCGCGGCTGGGTCGGCAGCGCGCTGATGCGCTTCACCGACCTGATGATGGCGTTTCCAGCGCTGCTGCTCGCCATCTGCCTGGCGGCGGTTTTCCAGCCCAGCCTGTGGATCGTCGCCATGGTCATCGCCCTGGTCAACTGGGTGCAGACCGCCCGCGTCATCTACACCGAAACCTCTTCGCTGGCCGAACGCGAGTTCATCGACGCCGAGCGGACCATCGGGGCGAGCGCGCCGCGCATCCTGTTCCGCCACATCCTGCCGCATCTTTTGCCGACGATCATCGTCTGGGGCACGCTCGGCATCTCGACCACGGTGCTGCTGGAAGCAACGCTCTCGTTCCTCGGCATCGGCGTGCAGCCGCCGACCGCCTCCTGGGGCAACATCATCTTCGAGAACCAGACCTACTTCCAAGCCGCGCCCTGGCTGGTGTTCTTCCCCGGTGCCGCGATCCTGGCGCTGGCGCTGGCCTTCAACCTGATCGGCGATGCGCTGCGCGACATTCTCGATCCGACGCAAAGGGGCCGCGCATGATCGCCTATCTCGGCCGCCGCCTGATCCAGTCGCTGCTCATCCTGCTCGGCGTCTCGCTGATCACCTTTGCGCTGCTCTATCTGCTGCCGGCCGATCCGGTGCGGCAGATCGCCGGCCGCAGCGCGACGCCGCAGACGGTCGAGAACATCCGCCAGCAGCTCGGCTTGGACCAGCCTTTCGTCATCCAGTACTGGCACTATCTGGCCAGGCTCGCCAGCGGCGATCTCGGCCGCTCCTACATCCAGCGCTCCGAGGTGACCGAACTGATCGTCTCGCGGCTGCCGGCCAGCCTGCTGCTGATGGTCGGCGCCATCCTGTGCGAACTTCTGATTGGCCTCAGCATGGGCCTGATCGCCGCCGTCAAGCGTGGCACCGCCACCGATCAGACTTTGATGGTCGCCTCCTTCGTCGGCGTCTCGGCACCGCAATTCGTCGTCGGGCTCTTGCTGCTTTATGTCTTCGCCGTGCGGCTGAGCTGGTTCCCGATCGGCGGCTACGGCAGCTGGCGCCATCTGGTGCTGCCCTCGCTCACGATGGGCATTCTCGGCGCCGGCTGGTACGCGCGCATGATGCGCTCGTCGATGATCGACGTGCTGCGCCAGGATTATGTGCGCACCGCCCGCGCCAAGGGCCTTGCGCGCCGCGCCATCCTGTTCCGCCATGCGCTCCCCAACGCCATCCTGCCGGTCATCGCCATGATCGGCATCGATATCGGCATCTTCATGGGCGGCATCGTCGTCGTCGAAAGCGTGTTCGGCTGGCCCGGCATCGGCCAGTTGGCGTGGCAGGCCATCCAGCGCGTCGACATCCCGATCATCATGGGCGTCACGCTGGTGTCGGCCTTCGCCATCGTGCTCGGCAATCTCTTGGCCGACATCATCGCGCCCTTCATCGATCCGCGCATCAAGCTCAGATGAAAATGAAAAACAAACAGAGAAAGGGAACATGAAAATGAAAAAGTTTCTGGCATCCACCGTGGCCGCATCGGCGCTGGCGCTGATGCTCGGTATGGCAAGCGCGCGCGCCGAAGACGCCGTCGATCCGAATGCCAAGCAGGGCGGCGCCATCACCATCACCTACAAGGACGATGTCGCGACCCTCGATCCGGCGATCGGCTACGACTGGCAGAACTGGTCGATGATCAAGAGCCTGTTCGACGGGCTTATGGATTATGAGCCGGGCACCACCAATTTGAAGCCCGACCTCGCCGAAAGCTACGAAATTTCACCCGACGGCAAGACCTTCACCTTCAAGCTGCGCCATGGCGTCAAATTCCACAATGGCCGCGAAATGACGGCCGATGATGTGAAATACTCGCTCGACCGCGTCACCAACCCCAAGACGCAGAGCCCCGGCGCCGGCTTCTTCGGCTCGATCAAGGGCTATGACGATGTCGTCGCGGGCAAGGCCGAAAGCCTCTCCGGCGTCACCGCTATCGACCCCTACACGGTCAAGTTCGAACTGACCCGGCCCGACGCCACCTTCCTGCATGTCATGGCGATCAACTTCTCGCATGTCGTGCCCAAGGAAGAGGTCGAGAAATACGGCGCCGATTTCAGCAAGCATCCGGTCGGCACCGGCGCATTCAAGCTGGCCGAATGGACGCTCGGCCAGCGCATCGTCTTCGAGCGCAACGCCGACTATTGGCACAAGGGCCTGCCGCATCTGGACAAGATCACCTTCGAGATCGGCCAGGAGCCGATCGTGGCGCTGCTACGCCTGCAGAAGGGCGAGATCGATGTGCCCGGCGACGGCATTCCGCCGGCCAAGTTCCAGGAGGTGATGGCCGATACCGAGCAGAAGGCGCGTGTCGTCGAAGGCGGCCAGTTGCACACCGGCTACATCACCATGAACACGACGATGGCGCCGTTCGACAATGTGAAGGTCAGGCAGGCCGTCAACATGGCGATCAACAAGGCGCGCATTATCCAGATCATCAACGGCCGCGCCGTGCCGGCGAACCAGCCGCTGCCGCCGTCGATGCCGGGCTACGACAAGGAATACAAGGGCTATCCCTATGACGTCGCCAAGGCCAAGGCGCTGCTCGCCGAGGCCGGCCATGCCGACGGCTTCGACACGCAACTGTTCGCCATGAACACCGATCCCAACCCGCGCATCGCCCAGGCGATCCAGCAGGATTTGGCCGCGATCGGCATCAAGGCCAGCATCCAGTCGCTGGCGCAGGCCAACGTCATCGCCGCCGGCGGCGACAAAAACGGCGCGCCGATGATCTGGTCCGGCGGCATGGCCTGGATCGCCGACTTCCCCGATCCGTCCAACTTCTACGGCCCGATCCTCGGCTGCGCCGGCGCGGTTCCGGGCGGCTGGAACTGGTCCTGGTATTGCAACAAGGATCTCGATGCCAAGGCTGCCGAGGCCGATTCGGTGGTCGACCCGGCGAAAGCCGCCGAGCGCAGCAAGATGTGGAGCGCCATCTACGACAAGGTGATGGAAGACGCGCCCTGGGCGCCGGTCTTCAACGAGCAGCGCTTCACCATGAAATCGGCCCGTATGGGCGGCGCCGACAACCTCTATGTCGACCCAGTCCATATTCCGATCAACTACGACAATGTGTACGTAAAAGATGTGCAATAGCTGCGACTACACCATCCACGGGCGCCATCACCATTTCGGCTGGGACAATTCGTTTGCCCCGGCCGAGCGGGTGGCGCCTGGATCGACCATCGAGTTCCAGTGCCTCGATTCCTCCGGCGGCCAGTTGAACGCCGCCAGCACGGTCGACGACATCGCCAAGCTCGATTTCGCCACCATCAATCCGGTCACCGGGCCGATCTTCGTCGAGGGCGCCGAGCCCGGCGACGCGCTGAAGGTGACGATCGAGATGTTCAAGCCGTCCGGCTTCGGCTGGACGGCGAACATTCCGGGTTTCGGGCTGCTCGCCGACGACTTCAAGGAGCCGGCGCTCAACATCTGGAAGTACGACGCCGCCTCGCTCGAGCCGGCGCTGTTCGGTAGGAACGCCCGCGTGCCGCTGAAACCGTTCGCCGGCACCATCGGCAACGCGCCGGGCGAGCTGGGCCATCATTCGGTGGTGCCGCCCAGGCGCGTCGGCGGCAATCTCGATATCCGCGATCTCGCCGCCGGCACAACGCTGTATCTGCCGGTGGAAGTGGCCGGCGCGCTGTTTTCGGTCGGCGACACGCACGCCGCGCAGGGTGACGGCGAGGTCTGCGGCACGGCGATCGAAAGCCCGATGGACGTGGTGATCAAGCTCGACCTGGTCAAGGACGCCAGGCTAAAGACACCGCGCTTCACCACATCAGGGCCGGTGACCCGCCATCTCGACGGCAAGGGCTATGAGGTGACGACCGGCATCGGCCCGGACCTGATGGCCGGCGCCAGGGAGGCGGTTCTGCAGATGGTCGACCTGCTCGCCGGCCGCCACAAGATCGATCCGGTCGAGGCCTATATGCTGGCCTCGGTCTGCGGCGATCTCCGCATCAGCGAGATCGTCGACCTGCCGAACTGGGTGGTGTCGTTCTACTTCCCGCGCTGCGTGTTCGAATGAGAGGTCAGCGCCAAGGCACCCCCCTCTGCCCTGCCCGTCCTCCGCAGCTGCAGCGCAGCTGCTGCGGAGGGTGGGCAGGACAGAGGGGGGCGCCACAGAATAAATCCCTTGCAGGTCTGCGTCTGCAATGACCTCAGCCGGCAAAACAATCCTCGACATCGCCAATCTCTCCGTCAGCGTGCGTGGCGAGGACGGCGAGCGCGATGTCGTCTCCAACCTGTCGCTGACGCTCAAACGCGGCGAGACGCTCTGCATTGCCGGCGAATCCGGCTCCGGCAAATCGATGACCGCGTTGGCGATCATGCAGCTCTTGCCGCAGCCAGCGGCTCGCATATCCTCAGGCGCGATCCACCTTGGTGAGACGGAACTCACAGCGCTCGACGAGCGCCGGATGCGCCGCATTCGCGGCGACCGCATCGCCATGATCTTCCAGGAGCCGATGACCTCGCTCAATCCGGTGCTGTCGATCGGCCGGCAGCTCACCGAATCCATCGAGGCGCACACCAGCCTGTCACCGACGCAGGCACGTCAGCGTGCCATCGAGGCGTTGAAAGCGGTGCGTATTTCAGAAGCTGAAAGCCGGCTAAAGCAGTTTCCGCACGAACTGTCGGGCGGCATGCGCCAGCGTGTGATGATCGCCATGGCGCTGGCTCTCGAACCGGACGTGCTGATTGCCGACGAGCCGACGACGGCGCTCGATGTCACCGTGCAAGGCGAGGTGCTGGAACTGCTGCGCGATCTGCAGCGCCAGCACGGCACCAGCGTCATCCTGATCACGCACGACATGGGCGTGGTCGCCGAAATGGCCGATCGCGTCATCATCATGCGGCACGGCCGCATGGTGGAGGAGGGAAAAACCGCTGATATTTTCGCCCGGCCGCAAGCCGATTACACCCGAGAGCTGCTGGCCGCCGTGCCGCGCATCGGCAGCGGCGTCGGCCGCCAGACGTCCAGGGACGCCGAGACGGCGACGCCGGCCAATGTCGCCGAGGTCAACGACCTGCATGTCCGCTTCGACCTGCGCGGCGGCGTCTTCGGCCGGGTCAACGCCAGAGTTCATGCCGTCGAGGGCGTCAGCTTCTCGATCGCACCCAACGAGACGCTGGCACTGGTTGGCGAGTCCGGTTGCGGCAAGTCGACCACCGCCAAGGCGCTGGCCGGGCTTGTGCCTTACAGCGGCGGCATCGTCATCGGTGGGCGCAATCTGTCCGGTCTCGGCCGTGACGCGCGCAAGGCAGTGCGCCGCGACGTCCAGATGATCTTCCAGGACCCCTTCGCTTCGCTCGATCCGCGCATGCGCGTTGGCGATCTCGTCGCCGAGCCGCTCGTCATCCATGGCATCGCTTCAAAAGAAGAGCGCAGGGAGCGTGTGGCATCGTTGTTCGAGCGCGTCGGCCTGTCGGCCGTCCAGATGGAGCTTTATCCGCATGAATTCTCGGGTGGGCAGCGCCAGCGCGTCTGTATCGCACGGGCGCTTGCGCTGCGGCCGAAGCTGATCATCGCCGATGAAAGCGTCTCGGCGCTCGATGTCTCGGTGCAGGCGCGCGTGCTCGACCTGTTGAAGGAATTGCAGCGCGAATTCGGCGTCGCCTACCTTTTCATCTCGCACGACATGGCGGTGGTGGAAAACATCTCCGACCGCGTCGCGGTCATGTATCTCGGCCAGATCGTCGAGATGGGCACGCGCGACCAAGTCTTTTCCAACCCACGCCATCCTTACACCAAACGCCTGATCGAAGCCGTGCCGGTGCCCGACCCGGCGCAGCGCAGGAGCCGGTTCGCAAGGCTGGACCAGGAGATCCCGAGCGCGACGAGAAGGGTTGGCGAGAGCCCGCGGAGGCTGGTGCTGAGCGATGTCGGAGGCGGGCATCTGGTGGCGGGATGAGGGCTGGGATGCGTGGCCCGTCCAGGGTCCAGGCGTCGCACGGGCCGACACAGGATTGCGCCGCAAATTCAAACCGCTCGTCGATCGTGCCCCTGTGCTACGTCGAAAGAGCTAATTGCGCCATTGCTAATATAACGCCACGATCTCCGGCAAGCCGACGCCTCAAGACCGGCCGAGGTCAAACGCCCATCCCAACGACACTGCCCGTAAGGGCGGATCACCTCCTCTTATGGGATGTGCTGTAATGGGAGATGTAGGATGAGATCGGCTATTGTGTGCGCGGCCATCGTGATTTCCGGATTCACCGCCGCCGATGCGCACGAGAAGAAACTGACAAAGATCATAGCTCCGCCACGCGCCGATCTGTCTCGTACGGTTCTAAATGGGCGGAAAGGGCTGGACTGCCGTTCAACAGGAACCGTATCGCCAGTGTGGCGTGGCGCTGCAGACGAAAAGCTCGAGCCGCGCTTGGGATACATCGGGGAACCTTGGGTCGTTCCCAGCTTCGGCCTTTGATCGCTTCGGCGCAGTACGCCGCCGGCGCGTCGAGACCAAACGGACTGCCTTACCCGTAACATCCCCGCTCCACCGCCAGCCGCCTTACCAGCGCCAGCACTCCATCGATCGTCGGCGTTGAATTCCCGGTCAGTCGCCCCAGTTCCTGCACCGCGCCTACCAGCGCGTCGATCTCCATCGGCCGGCCGCGTTCCAGGTCCTGCAGCATCGAGGTCTTGTGCTCGCCGACATCGCCGGCGCCCTTGATGCGCCGGTCGACGGCTATGGGAAAACGCACGCCGAGGCTTTCGCCGATCGCCTGCGCTTCCAGCATCATGGTGCGGGCAAGCGTGCGGGTGCCATCGTCGGCGACGATCGCTGCCAGCGTGCTGCCGGTCAGCGCCGAGATCGGGTTGAAGGAGAGGTTGCCCCACAGCTTCACCCAGACTTCGCTGCGTATGTCGTCGCGCACAGGCGCCTGCAGGCCGGCCTTGACCATTTCCTCGGCCAGTTTCACGACCCGTTCGCTGCGCTCGCCGGAGGGTTCGCCGAGCGAGAAACGTTTGCCCTCGACATGGCGGACGAGGCCAGGCGCGTCGACTTCGGCCGCGGGATAGACGACCGAGCCGATGACGCGTTGCGGCCCGATCCGCTGCCAGATCGCGCCGTTGGGATCGACCGCGTTCAGCCTGACGCCTTCGAGCGGCCCGCCCAATTTGTGGAAATACCACCACGGCACGCCGTTCTGCATGGTGACGACAGCGGTTTCCGGTCCAAGCAATGGTGCGATCTGGTCGAGGGCGGGAGTGAGCGAATGCGCCTTCAGCGCCAGCACGACGGTGTCCTGCACGCCAAGCTCCTCGGCGTCCGCCGCGGCGCGGACGGCAGCCACCGATTCCTGGCCGTCTTCGATCAGGCGAAGTCCATTTGCCCTGATCGCTTCCAGATGCGCGCCGCGCGCCACGACCGACAGATCGGTCCTGCCAGCCAGGGCAAGCTTGGCGGCGAGATAGCCACCGATCGCACCGGCGCCAAAAATGGTGATCTTCATCGTCAAAGCCCGAGTTTGGCGGCCAGGCCGATGCGCTGCAGCTTGCCGGTCGCGCCCTTGGGGATCTCGGCCAGGATCAGCACCTTGCGCGGCACCTTGAAGTCGGCGAGCCGCATCGCGGCATAAGCGCGAATATCGGTCTCGTCGGCAACCATGCCTTCGCGCAACACGACTGCCGCCGCCACCTCCTCGCCAAGCTTGTCATGCGGCATGGCGAAGGTGACGACTTGCGCCACCGCCGGATGGTCCATCAACACGTCGTCGATCTCGAGCGGCGAGATCTTTTCGCCGCCGCGGTTGATGATCTCCTTGAGCCGGCCGGTGACGCGCAAATAGCCGTCCTCGTCGAGCACGCCCTGGTCGCCGGTGTGGAACCAGCCATGCGCGAAGGCCGTCGCGTTGGCATCGGGGTTCTTCTCGTAACCCGCCGTCACATTGGGTCCACGAATGACGATCTCGCCGGTCTCGCCGGCCTTGAGCAGTCGCCCGTCGGGCGCCATGACAGCCACTTCCGGTCCGGCGGAGGCACCGACGCTGCCCGGTTTGCGCCGGTCTGGCGGCAGCCGGTTCGACGCCATCTGGTGCGCGGCCTCGGTCATCCCATAGGACTCGATCACCGGACAGCCGAAGGTCGCCTCGAGTTCGGCCATGACTTGCGCCGGCAGCGACGCCGAGGACGAGCGGATGAAGCGCAGACGCGCCGCCGCCAGCACCTCGGCATTGCGTGCCGCGCGCGGCAGAATCGCCTGATGCATGGTCGGCACCGCCGTGTACCAGCTTGGCCGCGCCTCTCCCAGCCACTGGAAGAAGCGCAGCGCGTTGAAGCCTGGCGTGCAGTAAATGCTGCCGCCTGACGCCAGCGACGACAGCACCGCCGCGATCAGGCCATGAATGTGGAACAGCGGCATGATGTTGAGGCAGCGGTCATCGGCCGTCAGGCCAAGCGTCGCGCCGATGTGCACGGCCGAGGCCGCGATGTTGGCATGGCTGAGCGGCACCAGCTTGGGCCGCGACGTGGTGCCGGACGTGTGCAGCAAAAGCGCGATGTCGCTGTCCCGCGCCATGTCGGGCGCAGCCGGCGCACCGATCGCCGAGCCCTCGATCGTGAAACTTCCCGCCGGTTCGTTGGGCTGCGCCACAAGCCTGAGCACACCGATGCCGAGGCGTTCGGCCACCGTCACCGCGGGTCCGGTTTCGTCTTCCGCAACGAGGACCGCCTTGGCGCCGATGTCGGTGAGATAGAAATCGAGCTCGTCGGCCCGGTAGGCCGGATTGAGCGGCGCCGTCGAGGCGGTTGCCGCCACGGCGACGAAGGCGGTGGCCATCTCCGGCCCGTTCGGCAGCACGATGGCCACCCTGTCGCCCCGTCCGATGCCGCGCGCATGCAGGGCGGCCGCCGTGGCCGCGATGAGATCGCGCAACCCGCCATGGGTGAGCGTCGTCCGTTCGGGTGCCAGGATCGCCGGGGCGTCGTCGGCGCCGGCGGCAAGACGGCGTGAGAGGTCTTTTGAATTCGTGCTCATGGTCACCGATTATGGTTCAAACGGCAGCTTTTGAAAGTCCAGCGGACGATTCCGGTCCGGACAATTGTCGACGCTGGCGCCTTGAAAGCAGTCCTCCAATTCCCCAACCACCTCAATACCCCAGCGCCATCCCATCCTTGCGCGGATCGGAGGCGCCGGTCAGCGTTCCCTTCTCCCAGTCGATCGCCACCACTTGCCCGCCGCCAAGCGGGTGATGCGGTTCGCCCATGCGATGGCCGCGCCGGCGCAAGCCTTCGATCGCCTCGGCCGGAACGCCGCGCTCGGCCTCCACCATGCCGTCACTATGGAACACCCTTGGCGCATCCAGCGCCTGCTGCGGGTCCATGCCGAAGTCGATCATGTTGGTCAAAAGATGCACATGTCCGAACGGCTGGTAGCCGCCTCCCATGACGCCGAACGGCATCACCACGCGGCCGCCCTTGGTTGCCATGCCGGGCATGATCGTGTGCATCGGTCGCTTGCCGGGCGCGATCGCGTTTGGATGCGACGGGTCGAGGCGGAAGCTCGAGCCGCGGTTCTGCAGCACGATACCGGTTTTCGGACTGACGACGCCGCTGCCGAAGGAATAATAGGTGGAGTTGATGAAGGAGACCGCGTTGCGGTCGCGGTCGACGATGGAAATATAGACCGTGTCGCTGCCAGGCAACTCCATGGGCGGCAGATGCGTCATGGCGCGGTCGCGGTCGATCTCGGCGCGCAGCCTGTCGGCATAGGCGCCGGACAGAAGCTGCTCCACCGGCACCGGAACATGGTCCTGGTCGCCGACGTAGCGATCGCGATCGCGATAAGCCAGCCGCCCGGCCTCGATTTCGAGATGCAGGCGTTCGGCACCGTTGGGGTCGAGCCCGCCAAGCTTGAAACCCGACAGCACGTTCAGCATCAAGAGCGCCGTCAGGCCCTGATTGTTCGGCGGCATCTGGTGAATGTCGTAGCCGCCATAGGAGGTGCTGACCGGGGCTACATAGTCGCCTTTGGTCGCCGCGAAATCCTCGCGCGAGTGCAGCCCGCCCAGTTCGTTGAGCCGGCGCACGATGTCGTCGGCGACGACGCCTTCGTAGAAACCGGAGCGGCCGTGCCTGGCGACGATGCGCAAGGTGGCGGCGAGTTCCGGCTGCCGGTGGACATCTCCGGCCTTCGGCGCCTTGCCGCCCGGCAGGAAGATGCGCGCGGCATGCTCGTCGGCCGAAAGGTCGGTTTCCGGTTCCGCCCAGTCGAAGGCGACGCGGTCATGCACGACATAGCCGTCCTCGGCGTAATGAATAGCCGGCGCCAGCGCATCGGCAAGACCCTTGCGGCCATGATCCTCGAGCAGGCGGCTCCAGGCGTCGACGGCGCCCGGCACGGTGACCGCATGCGGGCCTTGCAACGGGATGCGGTCGAAGCCTTGTTCGAGATACCAGTCGACCGTTGCTTTGGAAGGGGCGCGGCCGGAGCCGTTGAAGGCCAGCACGTCGCCTTGCCCCGCCGGGCAGTAAAGCACGAAGCAATCGCCGCCGATGCCGGTCGACTGCGGTTCGACCACGGCCTGCACGGCGGCGGCACACACAGCGGCATCCATGGCATTGCCGCCGGAGCGCAGCATGTCGATGGCCGCAAGGGTCGAAAGCGGATGCGAGGTCGCTGCCATGGCTTCCGTGGCACGGACCGGCGAGCGGCCGGGAAACTGGAAATCACGCATTCTGTCTGGATATCCCCTCTCACTTGAAGCGAATTGGCCGGATGAAATCATTGCCGCCGCCCGAAGATCTGCGCAATCGACAAAAGGATGATCGACAGCACGATCAGGCAAGTCGAGATGGCGGCGATCGTCGGGTCGATCTGGTCGCGCAGCGCATTGAACATGCGGCGCGTCAATGTCGTCGTGTCGCCGCCCGATATGAACAGCGAAACCACCACCTCGTCGAAAGAGGTGATGAAGGCGAACAGCGCGCCCGAAACGATCGAGAAGCGAATCTGCGGCATGGTCACCTGCCAGAACGCGGCGATGCGTCCGGCACCTAGGCTGCGCGCGACGCGCTCCTGGTTCATGTCGTAGGAGCGCAACCCCGACAGCACGGTCAGCACCACCAGCGGCAGCGCTTGCACCGTATGCGCGATGACCAGGCCGGTCAGTGTGTTGTTGAGCCCGATGCTGGCATAGAGGAAGAAGGTCCCGATGCCGATGAGGATCACCGGGGCGATCAGCGACGCCGTCAGCAGCGCGTTGATGGTGCCGTTGAAGCGCAGCGTGCCCCTGTTGATCGCATAGGCGGCGGCGGTGCCCAGCGGTGTCGCCACGAGCACCGTCATGACAGCCACCTTCACCGAGACGATCGTCGCGTCGCGCCACTCCAGCGACTGGAAGTAGGTCTGGTACCAGCGCAGCGACCATTGCTGCGGCGGGAATTGCAGCAGCGTCGAGTCGGAGAAGGACATGATGACGATGATGATCGACGGCGCGATCAGGAACAGAAGCACGAGGCCACCGAGCGCGTAGAGCCAAAGCCGTTGGCGGTGCGAAATCGGCAGGCCGACATCCTCGCTCATCGCGAACTCCACACGCCGGTAGCGCGCGCGCCGAGCAGCCACTGGAAGAGGCCGAGAAGCGCCAGCGTGACCACGAGCAGCACGACGCCAAGTGCCGCGCCCGCGCCCCAGTTGGAATAAAGGCTGGTGGTCTGTTCCATGCGCATGGCCCACATGATCACCTTGCCGCCGCCCATCAGCGCCGGGGTGACGAAGAAACCCAGGCAAAGCACGAAGACGATGACCACGCCCGAGGCAAGACCCGGCAGCGACAGCGGAAAGAAGATCTGCCGGAAGGTCGCGGTCGGACCGGCGCCAAGATTCATCCCGGCGCGCAGGCAGTCGGTGTCGATCGTCTTCATCGAGGCATAAAGCGGCAGCACCAGGAACGGCAGCAATATATGCGTCATGCCGATGACGACGCCCGACAGATTGTTGGCGAGGGATAGCGGTTGGCTGATCACCCCGAGGTCCATCAGCCAGCTGTTGATCAGGCCCTTGCGCTGCAGGATCACCAGCCAGGCATAGGTGCGCACCAGCACCGACGTCCAGAACGGCAGGATGACGAAAATCAGGCAGATCGACGCCGCCCGTCGCGGCAGTTGCGACAGCATGTAGGCCAGGGGATAGCCGAGCAGGACGCAGGCGCCGGTGACGATGAAGGCGACCTTGAAGGTGGTGACGAAGGTCTTGATGTAGGAGCCCTGTTCGAAGAAGCGCGCATAGTTGGCCGCGCTGAGGGCGCCGGTTTCGTCGAACAGAGACAGCCAGAACAGCCAGCCGATCGGCACGATGACGATGGCGAAGACGAGCAACAGGCTTGGCGACAGCAGCGCCAGCAGCCGCAGCGATTCGCGCCGGGCGTCGGCGTGCAGCGCCCGCGTGTTCAGCTCCTGACCCGCACGGCCGCCGGTCTCCTCCATGAGGACGGATTGCGCGCTCATCAGTCGGCCGCCACCAGGATGGTGTCCTGCGCATCGAGGCCGAGCCTGACCGGCTGGCCGGGAGCCGGCATTTTCGCCAACACGTCGCTGCGGCAATAATCGCGCAGCGTCAGCTGGCGGCCATCGCGCAACACCGCGTAGCAGACGAAGCTGTCGCCCTGATAGATGATGTCGCTGAGCGTCGCGTCGAGCACATTGACGCCGCTAGCCGGTTCGGCATTTGCGAGCAGCCGCAGCTTTTCCGGCCGCACTACCATCAGGTGCTGGCCCGACGAGGGTGCGGGCGCCGCCGTGTGGATGCGCCTGTCCTCGTACCAGACCGAACCGTTGCGGCACTCGACGGGAACAAAATTCGATTCACCGATGAAGCCGGCGACGAACCGCGTCCGTGGCGTGGCGTAGAGGGTCTCGGGCCGGTCGAGCTGTTCGATCCGCCCGGCATTCATGACGGCGATACGGTCGGACATGGTGATGGCTTCGCGTTGGTCATGCGTGACATAGACCGTGGTCATGCCAAGCCGGCGATGCAGGGCGCGCAGCTCGATCTGCATGTGTTCGCGCAAGCCCTTGTCGAGTGCCGACAAGGGTTCGTCCATCAGCACGATGCGCGGCTCGAAGACGATGGCGCGTGCCAGCGCCACGCGCTGGCGCTGGCCGCCGGAGAGCTGGTCGACCCGGCGCTCGCCCAGGCCCTGCAATTTCACCAGCTCCAGCGCCTTCTCCACACGCTCGGCCGTCTCGGCGGGCGCGACGCCGCGCTGCTTCAGCGGAAAGGCGATGTTGTGAAACACGTTCATATGCGGAAACAATGCGTAGTTCTGGAACACCATGCCGATGTTGCGCTTGTGAGGCGGCGTGGTGATGATCTCTTCGTCGCCCACCTTGATCGAGCCGGCATTGGCCCGGACGAACCCGGCCAGGATCATCAGCAGCGTCGTCTTTCCGGATCCGGAAGGCCCCAGCAGCGTCAGGAACTCGCCGGCCTCGACATCGAGGTTCAGGTCGCGCAGCACCGCGACGCTGCCAAATCGTTTCTCTATCCGGCGCATGCTGATCGGCAGCGCGGATGGTGCAATGGACAAGATCATCGTCTCCTGAGGGCAGGGCGGCAGCAGGGCGAAGCGGCGGCTAACGCCCTGCCGTGGTTTGGTTCCGGCCGCGGCTATTGCTGAATCAGATTGTCGAACTTTTCCGTCGCCTCGACCAGATTGTCGCGCCAGAACCCGGCATCCTGCAGCACCTGTTTCTTGACGTTTTCGGGCGACGAGTTGATGTCCTTGATCCGCTCCTGCGGGATCTTGCCGGTCTCGAAGGCCTTTTCGTTGACCGGCCCATTGTCGACATAGAGCGGCAGATTGGCCTGCAATTGCGGGCTGACGAACATCGCCAGCGCCTTCATCGCCGCGTCCTTGTTCTTGGCGCCCTTGGGGATGATCATGCAGTCGGCGGTGAGAACACCCTGGTCGAACGAGAAGCTGACCGGCGCGCCTTCCTTCTTCAAGGTGCCGGCGCGGCCGTTCCAGATGCTCGCCATGTCGACTTCGCCGTCCTTCACCAGTTGCATGGCCTGGGCGCCGGAAGTCCACCAGGCGTCGACATGGCCGCGGATCTTGTCGACCGATTTCAGCGCGCCGTCGACATCGACCGGATAGACCTTGTCGATCGGAATGCCTTCGGCGAGTGCCGCGACGCTCAGCGTTTCGGTCGCCTGGCTGCCGCTCAGCGCGCGCCGTCCGGGAAATTTCTCCACGTTCCAGAAATCGGCCCATCTCTTGGGGCCTTTGTCGCCAAAAACATCGGTCCGGTAGATCAGCACGACCGAGGTGTAGGAAATGCCGACCCAGTCGTCATGGACAAGCTTCGGGTTGATGCCGCTCTTGTCGATCACGGCGTAATCGAGCTTTTCGAACAGCCCTTCCTTCGAACCGCGCGCGCATTCGTCCGCGCCGAGCTCGGTGATATCCCATTTCACCGCATTGCCTGTCACCTGCAGCCGCACGTCGTCGAGGCCGTTGGTGGTGTCTTCCTTGATGGTGATGCCGAGCGCATCGGCGGCCGGCTTGAAGAAGGCCTTGGTCTGCGCCTCCTGGTAAGTGCCGCCCCAAGAGGCGACGGTGATGGTATCGCCCGCCATGGCGGGGGCCGCGAGCGACGCCATGAGGCCCGCCATCGCAACGATGCTAACGCTTCTGGTTCTGTTCATTTTCGGCTCTCCGACCGGTGTTCCCATGATTTTTTGATTTCGCATGCTATTTTGTATACAATTTTGAGTGTAGCTTCGGGACCGGCGATGTCAACACCATCGAGCGCGCGTCGCGAACGCATCCAACAGGGATGCAGGAACGGCCTCGTCGAGACGTGGCAAATGGCGCCGGCTTTGAATACAGATACGATCGAGCAAACATCTACTTCCGGCCGAAAGCCCGGAGAACGGGAAACGGAACCTTGGCCAAGGAAACCAAAAACACGCTGCGCGACTCGGTCTACTCATCGCTCAAGGCGATGATCGTGACCGGTCAGATCCCGCCGGGCTCGCGCGTCACCGAGAACGACATCGCCGTGAAGCTGAATGTCAGCCGCACGCCGGTGCGCGAGGCTTTCAACCGCCTCGAGCGCGATGGCCTCGTCACCGGCAGGCCGCGCCAGGGTTATGTCGTCACGGAGTTCGACATCAACATGTTTCGCGAGGCCTTCGAGATCCGCGAGCTGCTCGACGGCCATGCGACCGAACTGGCGGCGGCCGCGGCGACGGAGAAGGACAAGGCGCGGCTGCGCGCCATGCTGGCCGAATGCGAGCGGCTGGCCGCCATCCCGGAGCGCACCACCAGGGAGAAATTCCAGGAGCTGGAGGTCGGCATCGACCTGCATCGCGTCATCGCCGAGATCAGCGGCAATGCCATGCTGCAGGGCATGCTGTGCGGCATTCTCGACAAGTGCCAGCACTATGTCTGGACGGAGCTGCTGTGGCTGGACGAATGGAAGATCGCCCGCGACGAGCATGCCGGGATTGTTGAGGCGATTTGTGCCGGCGACGCCAGCCGCGCCGGCACGTTGGCACGCGCCCATGTACGGGGATCGCGCAACAATGTGCTGCGCCTTTTGCAGGCCAAGTCGGATTATCAGAACTTCCTGGCCAAGGCATCCTGATACCGGCGATCATCGCCTTCGAACATTTCGGCAAGCTGTATAAGTTATAGCTTATAGACTCCTCTGCAGATTTAAGCGAAATCAAGGTGTGCGGTGCTCCTGCAGGGCGGAAATGGGCGACAGTTTCGGATATATCGCGTTCGGCGACGACGAGTTATACGCGCGCGGCGCGCTGTTCAGTGCGCTGAGGTTGCTGCATTATTGCCCGGCTGCGAAGGTCACGGTTCTGACCGATCGGACGTGCGTTTTCGACGGCTATCCCATCCAGACGGTAGAGCTGACGGCCAGCCGGATGACCGAAATGTCTTTCGGCGGCCGGTATCGTTTCGGCATAAAGGCGGCAGGCCTTGTCGACCTGCTCAAGCATTGCGACCGCCTGTTCCTCATGGATACCGACATGTACCCGGTTGGTGACATGTCGGGCTGTTTCGACCGGATTTCGCCGTCACACTCCGTAATGAACAGATTGGAAGGACGGCCAAAGGTTCCTTATCGAGCGATCGAAGGCAGGCATTTCATGCTTGGTGACAAGATGCTGACCGGCGACGAGCCGATGTGGAGCAGCGGGGTCCTCGGCGTCCACAACTCCGCTCTTCCCGCCCTGGCCGACGCCTATCGCGCCATCGAGCAACTGATTGGTGTCGTAAGCGCGCATACGCTGGAACAGTTTTGCATCGGCGTCGCGCTGTCCAGGAATGGATGCAGGATAGCCCCACACCGCCTGCCGCTTCGAAACTACACCACCAGAGGCCGGAAACTTTTTGCCCGAAGGCGTCTTCAGACGTTCTTTGCGGGCAACGGCCACCTGGCCGTCAGCCAGCAGATCGAGCAGGCGGCTAGCTACCGGCTTTGGCGAGCGCCGATCGATCTATGGAAGCAGCCGGACATATGGCACTTTTAGAGGTTTTCTGTCGGCGTATGACCCGATGCGGGCCTGCTGATTCTGGTTGGCAAACCACCGGACCGGCCGAGCAACGGCGCGCTTGAGGTCAGGCGCGGTTCTACTGGTCCGAAAACCTCACGCTCACGCCGCGCTGCCGAAAATAAGCCTGCATCAACTTGCGGCCCGAGCGGTTGCTTTGCGCTAATTTGGTCGGATCGAACACCGCCTGTTTTATGCCCTCTCGCGTCAGCGCTGCCTTAAGCGTCGCGATATGTGCGTCGATATCGGCATTGTCCGCCCGGAGCGAGGCATAGATATTTTCGGTCGCTTCGGCCACGGTCGGTTCGCTCACAGGTGTCGTCCTTTAATTGGTTGGGCGGCGGCTTAGCACAGATTCGCGGCTCCGCCGATAGGCCGAGTAGGACGCCGGAAGCCCCGAATTGCAGCATAGTCCAGCCAGTTCGTGATCTGGCCGAGCCTGTGCTTGGCGGCACATGGATTCCGCTGGCCGCGCCCGGCGCCGTCGCCCCATTCTCATTTGATCTGTTGCCGGAACTTGGAATGGCAGCTTGAGCAGTCCTGGAGGATAAGGTGCAGGAGATGTTCCGCCGGTAATCCGGCCGGATCTGCTTGCGTTGCCCTCAGCCGCTTGCCGAGCAGGCTGCCGCCGTCCATCGGCGCCTTCGCGCCCATGCGCATGTCGCCGGTGATCTGGGCAGGCGCCGCTTCGGCCTTCACGGCCAACGCACCCGCAAGCTTGTCGATGTGGCTGGCGAGGGCCTCGAACTCCGGCCGCGCCTGCTCGATCTCCGCTTTGGCGCCCGACGGCGGGCCCAGGGTGCCGGCAGGGAATTCCGCGATCAAGGCGGGGCCGGTGCGGGCGCTGAGCGCCTTGGCCGCGGTCTTGAATCTGGCGGCGTCATAGGCAAGCTTGCCGTCGAACATCCCGGCGATGGCTTTTGCCGCCGACGCCATCGCCTTCATGGAGGCCTGACGCGCGGCCACAATCCCATCGCCGGAGGCGACGGCCTGTGGCGACGATAGTGTCAGCGAACCGGCCAGCGCCAGCATGGCCGCCCCGGGCGCGTTGAGGGCCTTCATGCCACGACGTCGAGTACGCCCATCATGCCGAGCTGCTCATGCTCGAGGATGTGGCAGTGATACATGCGCGGTCCCGGGCGGTCCTGGCGCAGCAGGAGCCGCACCGTCTCGCCGCGCGCTACGTTGACGGTGTCCTTCCAGGCAAGGTAGGGCGCCTTCGAGACCATGCCGTCGCGCTCGCGCTCGATCACCTGGAACTGTGTGCCGTGGACGTGGAACGGGTGGTCCATGTCGGCCTGGTTGACGATCTCCCAAAGCTCGGTCTCACCGACCTTGGCGACAATGTCGACGCGGGCCATGTCAAAGGCCTTGCCGTTGATCAGAAAGCCCATCTCCATGCCGGTGGCGTTCATCGCCATGGTTTCCGTCAAGACCAGCCGCCGGCTGAGGGCAGGAGCGGCGAGCGGTGCGATCGGGCGCAGCCGCGCCGGTAGCGGCGGCATTCCCTCGGCTTCCGCCTCAGAGACATCGACCGTCAGCAGCGTCAGCCCGGCATCGGCCGGGCGGCCAGCGCCCATCCAGCCCCGGTCGTAATCGAGCGTATACAAGGTGACGGGGCCGGGCCTGTTGAAGGATGCGATCAGCTCGATGCGCTCGCCCGGGCTGAGCAGGACCTCGTCCGCCGTGGCCGGCGCCGCGAGCAGCCCGCCATCCGTCCCGATGACCGTCATCGTCGCGCCGTCGAAGGCAAGCTTCAGGAAGCGCGCATTGGTGGCGTTGTAGAGGCGCAGGCGACGCCTTGCGCCCTTCGCCACGGCGAGCCTGGGATTCTTCTGGCCGTTGACCAGCACGTGGTCGCCGACGCGGCCATTCATCAGATCGCTCATGCCGTTTCCGGGCATCGAGCCATCGGCGGCGAGCCTGAGATCGGTGAAGACCAGCACCGTGTCGCCATACTCGATCGGGACGGGATCGGCTTTGGCCTTGACGATGAAGGCACCGGCAAGGCCACGATAGACCTGCTCCGCCGTCCTTCCGTGGGGATGCGGGTGGTACCAATAGGAGCCCGCGCAGCCCTCCGGCAGATCGAAGGCGTAGACGCGCTCGGTGCCGCTCGCGACCGGATCCATCGGGTTGCCGTCCTGGTCGGGCGGCACCGGCATGCCGTGCCAGTGGATAGTGCTCGCCTCGCCATCGATGCGGTTGGCGAAGGTGATCTCGACACGGTCGCCCTCGAAGGCTTCGATCAGCGGCCCCGGGGTCATGCCGTTATAAGCGAGGATCGGCGTGTCGAGCCCCTCGGCAAATCTCGCGACGGCCGGCTCCGCTGTCAGCCTCGCCCTGAACAGCCCAGGTCTATCAGTTTCGTTGGCAAGCAGCGGCAGGTCGCGCAACGCCTGGCCATCCGGCAGGGTAACGGCGTCTTGCGCTATCGCGCCCATGTCGTGGCCGGCATTGCCGCCCATGTCCATGCCGGGCATCGACGTGTCGTCCATCTTCATCTGCGCCAGCGCGCGCGAGCTCGCCAGAACCGTCGCCAGGCCTGCCGCCAGAAAACCGCGTCGATGCATTCTTTTGCTCCTCACTGGAAAGCCCCGCCGGATGACCGCCCCGGAACGCTAAGGGTTCCAGCGGCTGGAAGGTCAAGTGGGATCGAGCAGCCGCTCGACTTCGGCATCGGCACCATCTTTGTCGAGGATCCGACGACAACATCGTCGAATTTATCGGAATGGGGCGAGAAATATTCGCCGAATATGATCCGAGCTGAGCTAAATGGGGCACGCTGCCCGCGCGATCTGGATGGCTCTGGCACGCGACCACAAGGAGACGGCGCGCTGATGGACATATCGGCGGGACCATTTGGGCGCTCGCGCAACGCGTCGAGGTCTACCGAGATGCATTATGGGACCGAAATCGGAACTCGATGACATTGCCCGAACGAGGTAAGCGAGGCGGCTGCATGGGGCATCTTTCTTCCGAAGGCGCACCGAAGATACAAATACGGGTAAAGATGCAGGTAAAGCCGTCTCTTACGACGGCTGACCTGCGTCCGGTGCGAAGCGCTGGCCCGCGAACCACCCACGGGCGTCGCGGCGGAAGAGCAGCAACACGGCAGCCAACCATATGACGAATGCCGCGTAAGAGGCGATTGCCGAGGTTGCATTGAACCGGACGCGTTCGTCGAAACCCAGGATTTCAGCTGGAATTCCGAGAACCATCACGACGAGGCTGATCCAGCGGGCCCAATTCTGTCGCTTGCGAGCGATCAGCCAGATCCACAGCAACTGCACAGCAAAGACGCAGGCGATCAAGATCGGATAGAAGATCGGGTTCTGGCTGTAATACTTGGCGAGAGTCGCCCCGTCCGCGGCGGCGGATGCCAGAGCGGCAGCGACCCCTGCGACAGCGAGCCGCTCGTACCAGACTATGCTGATCGGGCGGCACACTGGACCGACCTTCTTCGAACTCTCACCTCTCATGAACTGACAGTTCCCATATGACCGACCAATTTGGCGACAATATGCGCCGAGCCGATTCGACAGTTTGACTTGGTGAATCGAAGAACCTGCTGATTTTGGCGGCGATAGCATATTCCGAAATGGCGCGCCCGAAGAGATTCGAACTCCTGACCCCCAGATTCGTAGTCTGGTGCTCTATCCAGCTGAGCTACGGGCGCGCAACAGGCCATGCTTTTCATGACCTCGCGGTCCAGTCCTTGACGGCCGGCCGCGATGTGAGCTGTTCCCTAGCGACTGAATTTGCGAAAAGCAAGCCGATCCGGCAAAAGTTTTGTCGCAAGATCCCTCATCCGGCGAGGCGAACCCGGACCCCGGCGGCTCGAACCGCCTGAATTCAGCCGGGAATGGGAAAGTACCGGGACCTGGAAGGCCGGGAAGGGCTTGGGCGAGGAGGCGAGGGCCAACGGAAACCGGCGCCGAAGCTCATGCCGGGCGGCGCAAATTGCCGCGGGCCTGGTCGAGCCGCACCGGCTGGTCGGGAATGGTGACCGCGAATGTGGTGCGTCCGCCTATGCTCTCGACCAGTTCCACCGTGCCGCCATGCGCCCGGATCAATTCATAGGCGATGGCCAGGCCAAGGCCGGTGCCGCCGCTGCGGGCCGAACCGCGGAACGCCGCGAACAGGTTCTCGCGCGCCTTTGGCGGCAGGCCGGGGCCGGTGTCGGTGACGACGATGCGGCTGACGCTGCCCATGCGCTCGGCCGACACCGCCAGGCGCCGCACAAGGGCGCTCTCGCTGTCCGCCGCCATCGCCTGCACCGCGTTGCGGCACAGATTGGTGAGCACCCGGAACAACTGGTCGGAATCGGCATCGACCTCGAAAGTCGTCTCGACGGCATTGACGAACTCGATGCCTTGTCCGATGTCGAGCAGGCCGTGCACGTCCTCGACCAGCTGGCGCAGCCTCACCCTGCGCCGCGAAGGCGGCGGCTCCTGCGTGCGGCCATAGGCCAGCACGCCTTCCGAGTAGGAAACCGCGCGGTCGAGCGCGCGCAGAAGTTTCGGCGCGAAGGCCTGCACGGTCGGGTCCTTGACCTGGCGCAGGCGGTCCGACATCAGCTGTGCCGAGGCCAGGATGTTGCGCATGTCATGGTTGATCTTCGACACGGCCAGGCCAAGGTCGGCAAGATGCTTTTGCTCGGAAAGCATCTTTTGCAGCCGCACCTGCATCTGCGAAAGCTCGCGCTCGGCGACGCCGATCTCGTCGGCGCGGGCGGCCGGGTGGATGATGCGCCCGGGATCGTCGGGAGCTTCGGAGAAGGACAGCATCGAGCGCGTCATCGCGCGGATCGGCCCGATCATGATGAGGTCGATCGCCGCATAAACCAGCATGGCGGTGAACAATGAGATCAGCAGCGAAACGAAGGCGACATTGCGCGAATAGATGAGCATGGCATTGCGCAGGGAGTAGTCCTGCATGATCAGCTCGAATTCCTTGTCGCTGTCGCCGACCGGACCGAAAACGCGCAGCATCCGGTCGCCGCCGAAGAACAGCGTGTCCAGCGCGCCGGTCATGCCCTTGATCATCCCGACATTGGCGAGGTCGATGTGCGAATCGACCTGCGGCGGCATGTCGGCCACCACCAGCAGCCGGGAGACGCCGCCGTCGCGCACCGCGATCGCCTTGGCGCCGATCGCCATCAGCACGTCGTTCTGGGCCGCGCGCGACAATGAGGTCAGCTCGCCCTGCACCAGCACGATCGATACCGCGGCGGCCGTGCTCAGCCGCTCCTTGAGCCAGCTCAGCCGGTAACTCGCGATCCAGGGCAGGAAGATGAGCACCTCGGCCAGCAACACGAAAACAATGGTCAAGAGCAGCAGTTTCGTCGACAACCCGCGCGACAAGGGAACGGTGCGGACGGCGGCGGGCGCCGTGCCGATCCCTTCCCCCGGTTGCGTGGCTTCGCTCATGCGGTCCCATCTTCACAATCACTTGATCGGCCGACTTTAGGCGATCGTGGCTTTTTTGCCAATTTCATCCTTGGTCGGAAGCGATAATTCGTGCCGGAACGCGTGCGTTTACGGCACGCCAACGCCGGATTGACTTCCAAACCCCTTCTTTCTATAAGCCCGCACACGCTCGGGCCATTCGTCCCGGCGCGGTTTCGATCGCGCCAAAGCCGGCCCGGCTAAGCTCCTGTTACAGAGTGACAGAATCAAGAAGGGCCGCACCCCGCGGTATTAAAACAAATGAAGCGTACCTACCAACCGTCCAAACTCGTCCGCAAACGCCGGCACGGCTTTCGTGCCCGCATGGCCACCAAGGGTGGTCGCGGCGTCGTCGCAGCTCGCCGCAATCGTGGCCGCAAGCGGCTCAGCGCCTAAGCGAGACGAGATCGTTGCCCGCAACCGGCAAGCCAGAGGGGAAAAGCCCCAGTCGGCTTCTGAAACGCGCGGAATTCCTGGCCGTCCGCCGTGGTGAAAAGCGCCGCGGGCGGTTTTTCCTCGTCGAGGTTCTCGACCGCGGCGACGGCGGAGCGCCGCGCGTCGGCTACACGGTCACCAAGAAGGTCGGCAACGCCGTCGTGCGCAACCGCGTCAGGCGGCGGCTGAAAGAAGCCGTTCGCGTCCATGCGGCCGATGACATGATGCCCGGCAATGATTATGTCATCGTCGGGCGCGATGATGCGCTCCGCGCCCCCTTCGGCCAATTGAAGGCCGAACTCTCCCGCCGAATTCGCGGAACACGATAGGCCAAGGGCTCTCGATGGAAAACAACCGGAACTTCTTCATCACCATCGCGCTGTCGGTGCTGATCCTGACTTTGTGGCAGGTGTTCTACATGAACCCGCGCGTCGAGCAGCAGCGAGAGGCCGCGCGCGTCGAACAGCAGCGCACGGAAGAACAGAAGAAGACGGCCGAGGCGACCAACCCGGGCGCGGGAACGCCGGCGCCGGGTACCACGGCTCCAGATGCCATTCCCAATGCGCCCGGCGGCGAAACCGTCACCACCGCCAGCCGCGATCAGGCGTTGGCAGCTTCGAAGCGCGTCAAGATCGACACGCCGAGCCTCGAAGGCTCGATCAGCCTGACCGGCGCGCGCCTCGACGACCTCAAGCTCAAGCACTACACGGAAACCGTCGACAAGAATTCGCCCGAGATCGAACTGCTCAATCCGCAGGCGCTGCCCACCGGCTATTTCGCCGAGATCGGCTTCGTCGGCAACGACAAGACCGGTGCGGTGCCGGGCTCGGAGACGGTGTGGAGCGTGGAGGGCAATCCGACGTTGAGCCCGTCGACGCCGGTGACGCTGACCTACACCAATGACAAGGGCCTGACCTTCAAGCGCACCTTCTCCGTCGACCACGACTATATGTTCACGGTCTCGGACACGGTGCAGAATTCCGGCAGCGGCGCGGTTTCGCTGTTCAACTACGGCCGCGTCACGCGCTACGACAAGCCGGCGGTCGCCAGCACCTATGTGCTGCATGAGGGCCTGATCGGCTTCACCGGCGCGGAAGGCCTGCAGGAGCACAAATACGCGTCCGTCGAGAAGGACAAGCAGTACCAGCCGGGCAAATCGACCGACGGCTGGCTCGGCATCACCGACAAATACTGGGCCGTCACGCTGGTGCCGACCGAGAAGCAGCCGTTCCAGCCGCGCTATGCCTATTTCGAGGACGGCCGCCACCGCTACCAGTCCGACTTCCTCACCGACCCGATCAATGTCGAGGCCGGCCAGTCGGCGACCGTCGAGACCGAAATCTTCGCCGGTGCCAAGGAAGTAGCCAAGATCAACGCCTATGCGGAAGACCGCCATATCAAGCGGTTCGACCTGCTGATCGACTGGGGCTGGTTTCACTTCATCACCAAGCCGATGTTCTGGCTGATCGATACGCTCTACAAATTCCTCGGCAATTTCGGCCTGGCGATCCTGGCCACCACCGTTATCGTCAAGGCCATTTTCTTCCCGCTCGCCAACAAGTCCTACGCGTCGATGGCGAACATGAAGAAGGTGCAGCCCAAGATGCTGGAGATCCGCGAGAAATACGCGGACGACAAGATGAAGCAGCAGCAGGCGATGATGGAGTTGTACAAGACCGAGAAGATCAATCCGCTTGCCGGCTGCTGGCCGGTGGCGCTGCAGATCCCGGTGTTCTTCTCGCTCTACAAGGTGCTCTACATCACCATCGAGATGCGGCACGCGCCGTTCTTCGGCTGGATCCAGGATCTTGCGGCACCCGATCCGACGTCGATCTTCAACCTGTTCGGCCTCGTTCCGGTCACGCTGCCGCACATGCTGATGATCGGCGTGTGGCCACTGATCATGGGCGTCACCATGTTCTTGCAGATGCGCATGAACCCGACGCCGCCGGACCCGACCCAGGCCGCGATCTTCACCTGGATGCCGGTCATCTTCACCTTCATGATGGCGGGTTTTCCGGCCGGCCTCGTCATCTACTGGGCCTGGAACAACACGCTTTCGATCCTCCAGCAAGGCGTGATCATGAAGCGCCAGGGCGCCAAGATCGAGCTGTGGGACAATCTGGTCGCGCTGTTCCGCAAGAAACCGTCACCAGCGGAATAAAACGCCATTTCTTGCGTCAAAAAGCCCCGTTCGGGGCTTTTTGTTTGGGCTCAGGTTGGGGACGCTGGCAGGCTTGGCCGGATAGGTGAAGCCCGGTGCTGCTGGGGCGTGCCCGCGGCAATAAGAGGACCTGGCCGCCCAGGAAAGGCTCGCTCGCCGGGCAATTGGTGCTATAGGGCGGATCGCGCTATTTTTGACCGGCGCGTGCGGATATCCGACGCAACTGGCGACCAATTCCTGGACGAACCGACCCAATTCCTGGACGAACCGACATGGACGGACCCAACCCCAACATCAAGCACCCGATCCCGATGCATACCCGCGTCGGGTTCCTGAAGCCGCTGGTCACCGCGCCGAATATCGAGATCGGCGATTTCACCTATTATGACGATCCGGACGGGCCGGACAAATTCGCCGAAAAATGCGTGCTGCACCACTACGCCTTCATCGGCGACAGGCTGGTCATCGGCAAGTTCTGCGCCATTGCCGAGGGCGTGCGCTTCATCATGAACGGCGCCAACCACGCCATGTCCGGTTTTTCCACCTATCCGTTCAACATTTTCGGCCATGGCTGGGAGAACGGTTTCGACCCGACCACCTGGTCCAGGGAAGTGCGCGGCGACACCGTGGTCGGCAGCGATGTCTGGATCGGCATGGAGGCGGTCATCCTGCCCGGTGTGCAAATCGGCCATGGCGCCATCATCGCCGCGAAATCGGTGGTCACGCACGACGTTCCGTCCTATGCGATCGTCGCCGGCAATGCTGCCAAGGTGGTGAAGATGCGTTTCGACGACAGGACAATCAGGCGGCTGCTTTCGGTGGCATGGTGGGACTGGCCCGCGGACAAGGTCAGCCGCAACCTCGACGCCATCAGAGGCGCCGATATTTCTCTTCTGGAGGCAGCAACTTGAACGCCTTGAACAGCACCGCGATCGGCATCGACCTGTTTACGCGTGGATGGATCTTCATCCGCGGCGTGCCGGCAATGAAGTTCCTGCCGCCGGAAGGACCGCCGGAAATCGCCTTTGCCGGCCGCTCGAACGTGGGCAAATCGTCGCTGATCAACGCATTGGTCAACCAGAAGGGCCTGGCCCGCACCTCCAACACGCCGGGGCGCACGCAGGAGCTCAATTATTTCGTGCCGGATGGATTTACGGGCGAGAGCGCCGACCTGCCACCAATGGCGATGGTCGACATGCCGGGCTACGGCTACGCCACCGCGCCCAAGGAGAAGGTCGACGAATGGACCAAGCTGGTCTTCGACTATCTCAAGGGCCGGGTCACGCTGAAGCGGGTCTATGTGCTGATCGACGCCCGCCACGGCATCAAGGCTAAGGACGACGAGGTGCTGTCGCTGCTCGACAAGGCGGCGGTGTCCTACCAGATCGTGCTGACCAAGACCGACAAGATAAAGGCCGCCGGCGTGCCGCGGCTGATCGAGGAAACGTTGCAGAAAATCAAGAAGCGGCCGGCGGCGTTTCCGTTCGTCCTGGCGACGTCGTCGGAAAAGGCCGAGGGCCTCGAAGAGCTGCGCGCGGCAATCGTGCTCGCCGCCAATGGCGGCTGATACATGTCGTCGTTTGAAGTCGCGGCATGGATCCTCGGGTCTGCGCCGCGTCGCTTCGCTCCTTGCTCCGCCCGTGGATGACGACGGGAGAGATGTTTGGGCTAATCTCGAAGGTTGCCGACGACCATTGATACCGAGTTCCGTTGATACCAAGCATCCACCGATGCCAAGCTCCAGCGCTTACGATTAGTCTCAGGCCCTCCACGCCTCGTCATCCTAGGGCGGAGCAAGGAGCGTAGCGACGCGGCGCAGACCCTAGGATCCATGCCGCGACGCCTGCCGAGAGATGCAGCGGATGGGGAGGCGCTCCGATCGCTCGTTATGGTCGAGGCATGACCGGCTATGTTACCGCTTTGCCTCCAGAGCGATCGTCTGGTGGCTTTCTTCCGAGACAAGGCTTTCGGTGCCATAGGCCTTCAGGAACATGCTGACGCCGGACCTGACGATGTGGTCGATCTCATTCTGGCTGGGCGCCTTGGTGCGGTAGGCGAAAATGCACTGGCGGAAAAGACCGGCCAGGCAAAGATCCGTGAACTGGTAGGCAGCGAGATCGACATCATCGATCCGCAGCACGCCGCGCTCGATGGCGGTGTTGAGAAAGGCCACGATCTTGTCATGGCCGCGCCGCGGCCCGCGCTCATAGAAACGCGCGCCAAGTTCGGGCATCCTGTCGGCCGCGCCGATCACCGTGCGCTGCGCCTGGATGACCTTGGCCGAGGTGATCTTGATGGCGAGCACCTTGCCGAACTTCACCAGCGTCTCGCGAAGGTCGTCGGCCCGGTCGAGCACGTCGTACATGTTCTTGAAGATGGTGCCGCGCTCTTCCTCGATCAGCGCTTCGAACAGCTCTTCCTTGTTGGCGAAATAGACATAGATCGTTCCCTTGGAAACGCCCGCCTCGCGCGTGATGTCGTTCATCGACGCGGCCTCGAAGCCTTTCTCGATGAACACGCGACGCGCGCCCTCGATGATCTGGCTGCGCTTGACCGGGTCCTGGCCGGCGGCGGGGCGGCCCCGGCGCAGGCTGTCCAGCAGGTCGCCGCAGGCATCGTTTTCGGCGTCGGGCGTAGTCTCGGCCATAAAAGTCGCACCTCGAAATAATTCGAACCAAGCGGTTCGATTGCTCTTGATATGGTCCTCTTTCCGCGCTATGTCAACGGCTCGATCGAACCGAACGGTTCAGTTTTGTTAAATTAGAGAGATGTCATGTCCTCGAACGCGCCCACGTCAGCCGAAGTCCGCCCCTTCCCCACCGCCAAGGTTGCCCCGGCAACGGAAGCACCGGAAGTGCCTGTCCAACCTGCCGTCGCTATGCCGGTCGAGGCGCCGGCCAGGAAGAAGCGCTCCGTACGTTCGTTTCTGCTGCCGGTCATCGGCCTCGCGCTGCTCGGCGCCGGCGCCTGGTATGGCTATAATTACTGGACCACGGGCCGTTTCATGATCTCGACCGACGATGCCTATGTCCAGGCCGACATGGCGTTCGTTTCGCCCAAGATTTCCGGTTATGTCGACCAGGTCAAGGTCAGCGAGAACCAGCTGGTCAAGGCTGGAGACCCGCTGCTGACGATCGATAGCGGCGATTACAAGATAGCCGTTGCCCAGGCCGAGGCGCAGATGGCCACGCTGTCGAAGACGCTCGACCGCATCGACGCGCAGACCAAGGCCGCGCAGGCTTCGCTGCAGCAGGCGCAGGCACAGAAGGTCGCCGACCAGGCAGCCGCCGGCAACGCCGCTCGCGCCCAGCAGCGCGCCGCGCAACTGCTCAAGACGCATGTCGGCACGCAGGCGCAGCTGGACGATGCCCAGACCGCGCTCGACCAGGCCAATGCCGCCCTGGTCGGCGCCGACGCGCAGATCGCCGCCGCACAGGCCAACATCGGCGTGCTCGAGGCGCAGCGTGCCGAATCGGCAAGCACGCTCGCCTCCCTGCAGCTCACCCGCGACAAGGCCGCCCGCGACCTTTCCTTCACCGTGCTCAAGGCGCCCTATGACGGCGTCGTCGGCAACCGTTCCGTCGAACAGGGCGATCTCGTCAGCCCGGGCCAGAAGCTCGCCGTCGTCGTGCCTATGGACAAGCTCTACATCGTCGCCAACTTCAAGGAGACCCAACTTGCCCGCCTCGTGCCAGGCGAAAAGGTCAAGATCTCGGTCGACGCGATCGGCGGCCAGGATTTCGAGGGCACCGTCTCGTCGCTGGCGCCGGCTTCGGGAGCGGTGTTCTCGCTGCTGCCGCCCGAAAACGCCACCGGCAACTTCACCAAGGTGGTGCAGCGCGTTCCGGTCCGCATCGACGTGCCGGCCGACGTGCTGAAGAGCGGCAGGCTGCGCGCCGGCTTGAGCGTCATCGTCGACGTCGACAGCCGCACGGCACCCGTCGCGTCGTCGAACTGATCGGACGCCGGGGAGCAATGCCATGGCAACAGCAACCCTGACCGCGGGAGCGCCGCCGGCGAGGCCGGCCGCCCCCGAGACCATCTCGACGCGGCGCGTCATCGCTTTCCTGGCGATGGTGTTCGGCATGTTCATGGCGATCCTGGACATCCAGATCGTCTCGGCCTCGCTGGCCGAGATCCAGGCGGGCCTGAGCGCCAGTTCCGACGAGATCCCGTGGGTGCAGACCGCCTACCTCATCGCCGAGGTGGTGATGATCCCGCTGTCGGGCTTTCTCAGCCGGATGCTGTCGACGCGGGTGCTGTTCACGGTCTCGGCCGCCGGCTTCACCGCGGCCAGCGCGCTCGCCGCGACCGCCACCAACATCGATCAGATGATCGTCTACCGCGCCATCCAGGGCTTCATCGGCGGCGGCATGATCCCGAGCGTGTTCGCGGCCGCCTTCACCATTTTCCCGCCCTCGCGCCGCGCCGTCGTTTCACCGATGATCGGCCTTGTCGCGACCCTGGCGCCGACCATCGGCCCGACCGTCGGTGGCTATATCAGCCACGCCATGTCCTGGCACTGGCTGTTCCTGGTCAATGTCGTGCCCGGCATCCTGGTGACGACCGCGGCCTGGTCGCTGATCGACTTCGACAAGCCCAATCTCAAACTGTTCAGCAAGTTCGACTGGTGGGGTCTCGCCGGCATGGCCGCCTTCCTGGGCTGCATGGAATATGTGCTCGAGGAAGGGCCGAACAATGACTGGCTGCAGGACCAGGCGGTGTTGATCTGCGCCGTCATCATGACCATTGGCGCGGTGCTGTTCTTCTGGCGCGTTTTCACCGCCGAGGAACCGATCGTCGACCTCCGGGCCTTCAGCAACGTCAACTTCGCCTTCGGCTCGCTGTTTTCCTTCGTCATCGGCATCGGCCTCTATGGCCTGACCTATCTCTATCCGGTCTTCCTCGGGCGCATCCGCGGCTACGATTCGATGATGATCGGCGAGGCGCTGTTCGTCAGCGGACTGGCCATGTTCTTCACCGCGCCGGTCTCGGGCATCCTGTCGAACAAGATGGATCCGCGCCTGATGATGATGATCGGCTTCTTCGGCTTCGCCACGGGCACGTGGTGGATGACGCATCTGACTGCCGACTGGGATTTTTACGAGCTGCTCATCCCGCAGATCCTGCGCGGCTGTTCGATGATGCTGTGCATGGTGCCGATCAACAACATCGCGCTCGGCACCTTGCCGCCCGAGCGGCTGAAGAATGCATCCGGCCTGTTCAATCTCACCCGCAACCTTGGCGGCGCCGTCGGCCTTGCCATCATCAACACCGTGCTGATCGACCGCAATGCCTTCCACTACGCCCGGCTCTCCGAACATGTGGAGTGGGGCAGTGCCGCCGCGCAGCAAAAGCTGCGGAACATGACGGTCAATTTCGAGCAGACCGCCGGCCTCGATGCCGCCAGCGCCGCGATTTCCAAGCTGTCGGGCATGGTCCATCAGCAGGCGGCGCTGCTGTCCTTCATGGACGTGTTCTACATGCTGACGGTGCTGTTCGCGACGCTCGGCCTGTTCACCATGCTGATCCGCAAGCCGGTCGCGGCCGGCGGCGGCGGCGGGCACTGATACCAAGCAATTCCAGGAAAACTGTGAAACGGTTTTCCGTCGGGAATGCGCTGAAACAAGGACCGTGGGCAGCGGTTTCGGGAAGCTCCTCCAGTCCAGGCCCGAAAATTCTGACCGCGCAAAAACTCCGGGCCGCAAGCCCGGAGTTTTTCGTATTCCGGCCGGGATCTGGTCCCACGACGATTATGGGCTTGACAAATCCGCCCCGATGTGAGAATATAATCCTATTATCGCCAAAGCGGAGTCTAGCGCAGTGGAAATCTCGAGACACCCTCATTCCAAGGCGGCGGCTGTCGGAAATCGAGCGGTTCTGCGTTCCCGTGAACGGTTCTTGTCAGGCCGTTGCGGGCTTGAAGGTCAGCGCCACGCCGTTGATGCAGTGGCGCAGGCCGGTCGGCGCAGGGCCATCGTCGAAGACATGGCCGAGATGGCCGCCGCAGCGGCGGCAATGCACCTCGACGCGGGTCATGCCGAGCGACCTGTCCTCGGTCTTGCCGATGCCATTGGCGATCTCTTGCCAGAAGCTCGGCCAGCCGGTGCCGGAATCGAATTTCGTCTCGGACGGGTAAACCGGCAGGTCGCAGCCGGCACAGGCGAAGATGCCCTTGCGGTGTTCGTTGAGAAGCGGGCTGGTGCCGGGATATTCGGTGCCTTCCTTGCGCAGAACGTCAAAGGCGGCCGGCGACAAGATGGCCTTCCACTCGGCCTCTGTCTTGGTGACTTCGAATCTTTCGGCGGCCCGCGCGGCCTCAGGTTTGCCCATCCGCAGCATTGTCGCCGCGGCCCCGACGATGCCGATCGTCGCGGCGCCGCTCAAAAGAAAGTCGCGACGGTTCATGACCAGTTCCTCCTGTCGTCTCTTAGCCAACTATGCCGCCAGTCGGAAATCAAAAGCCGGTGACGGGTGAGTTCCCGGAACGGATACTCCGCGCCGTTCCACATCTGAACGGCGCGGAGCGCGTGCCGGTTGCGGATCACGGGAGCGAGACCTGCAACCGACCGAGAGCCCTTGCTGCAACTTCGCCCGCGGCAGGCCCTTTGTTACATCTTGGGCAAGAGAACCTTGTCGATGACGTGGATGACGCCGTTGGATTGTTCGACATCGGCGATCGTCACATTGGCGACATTGCCGTTCTCGTCGGTGACGGTGACCTTGCCGCCCTCGGCCTTGAGCGACAATTCGCAGCCGCCGGCGGTCTTGACCTGATGCGCGCCGCCGTCGGCCTTGGCCATGGCGGCCACATCGGCTCCCATCGCCTTGGCGCCGATGACATGGCAGGCCAGGATCTTGGTGAGCTTGTCCTTGTTCTCGGGCTTGAGCAGCGTCTCGACGGTGCCGGCGGGCAGTGCGGCGAAGGCCTCGTTGGTCGGCGCGAACACGGTGAACGGACCGGCGCCCTGCAAGGTGTCGACCAGGCCGGCAGCCTTGACAGCGGCGACCAGCGTTGTGTGGTCCTTCGAGTTGACGGCGTTCTCGACGATGGTCTTGTTGGCGAACATGGCGGCGCCGCCGACCATCGGATTTTGGGCATAGGCCGCAGTGGCAAGCGCTGAAACGGCGACCGTACCGGCAAGCAAAAGGGTGGCGAATTTACGCATGATGTCAAACTCCTCGGGTTTTTCTCTTCCCATTTTTAGGGACGCGAGGAGATACGGAGCACAAAAGCGAGAGTTTCAGAACGTTCGCAGTTTTTTGTTCCTTCGTGGTGCTGGACGGATTTTTTGTGCGCCAGGATGTTCCTGCCATAGAATCGACAGGTCACGGCAAACGGAGGATAGACTTGAAATATTCTGTTGATCGCTGGCGCGAGATCGGTCGCTCAGATGCTCTTCAAATCGCCTGCGGCAACCACCGGCCCGGTCGGCTGGCCGGTCGGCGAACCGCCTGTCGGTTCGAGGCTGACGGCCAGCACCGCGCCCATGGCGAGCTTTTCCTGCACGGCCGGCGAAATCGCCAGACGTGCCGTCGTACCGGCCGGGATGACGCCCATCGAGACCGGGGCATTCTTGCCTTCGATCATCCACAGTTCGAAGTCCTTGCCGGCGGCGCGCTCGCCGGAAACGTGCGACAGGCTGACGTCATGATGCGCGGCGTCGTAGATGGCGAGATATTTGACGTCGGAGCCGGCGGCGGCAAGCGAGGCGACAAGGCGCGTCTGTGGCTGCACGGCCGGCGGGTTGAGAATGGGCACGGCGATGTAGATCGCCAGCGCGGCAACCGCCGCCGCCGCAAGGCCGCGCCAGAAGGCGAGGCTCGACCACAGCCCACCGCGCGATTCGGCGGGCGTCGCCGCCCCTGACGCAAACAACCGGTGATCTATCGCCGGCTTCACCGAAGCCGGGGGCTCGATTTCCGGATATGCGGCGGCCAGCGGCGAGAGATGAACCTCCCAGCCTTCGACAAGCCGCGCGAAACCGCTTTCCGCGTCGATGCGCCTGGACGCAAGCTGCCGCTCGTCCGCCGGCAGCACGCCGAGAACGTATTCGGCGGCGAGCAAATCGTCGCCTCCACGTTCCGGTCCATTGTCCTCTGCAAGCGTCATCTTTCCAGGCATTCTCTCAGTTTCATCAGGCTGCGGCGCAGCCAGGTACGCATCGTGTTCAGCGGCACACTGTGGCGCTCCGCCAGTTCGGCATAGCTTTCGCCCTTGAGATAGGCGCCCCGGACGGCCGCCGCCCGGTCCTGCTCCAACTCCTCGAGACAATGATGGATGCGTTCGGATTCGTCGCCCGACACCGCCATCGCTTCAGGTCCCGGCGCCGGATCGGCCACGTCGAGCGCGGCGTCGATATCGGCGGCAGGCTTGCGCCGCGCCCTCACGCGATCGATCGCGTGATTGCGCGCGATCGCCACCAGCCAGGAGATCGGACTGAGATCGGAGACGGCAAAACGGTCGGCCTTCGTCCATATCTTGACGAAGACTTCCTGTAGCGCTTCTTCCGCGTCTCCCCGGTCGTTCAATACACGAAGGCACACGCCGAAAAGTTTCGCGCTGGTCTGCCTGTAGAGCAGATCGAAAGCGGCCCGATCCTTCATCGAGGTCCGGACGATCAGCTTGGTGATGTCCTGCGGCGTCATGGCCAGGCAAATTAGGCTGTTGTAATGTGTTTGCAACGGCGGAAATTGACTTGCGGACCTCAAACATCGCGGGTGTCGCCCCGCGCACGCAAACCTTTGATTGCCAAGGAAATCGCCACTGGCTAGCTTGCCGGCAGTGGGGGAACGCGCATGTCGGTCGAACGGATACTTTGGCAAGAAGACGCCACCGGCCTCGCAGGGCTGGTCCGCAAGGGCGAGCTGTCCGCGATCGAGCTGACCGAAGCGGCGATCGCGCGCGCCGAGGCCACAAGGCCGGAAATCAATGCGACCGCCCAGCCGCTCTATGACGCCGCGCGGGCGCGGGCGAAGAGCATCGACCGCTCGCTGCCGCTGGCCGGCGTTCCCTTCGCCATCAAGGATCTCGGCATCGCCATCAAGGGCGTGCCGACGCATGGCGGCAGCCGCATTCCGGCCTGGCTGCCCGACGTCAATTCGGTGATGACCGATCGCTATCTCGCCGCCGGGCTCATTCCGATCGTCACCTCGACGTCGCCGGAACATGGGCTGCGGCTGATGACCGAATCCAGGGCTTTCGGCATCACCCGCAATCCGTGGAACACCGGCCACACCAGCGGCGGCTCATCCGGAGGGTCGGCGGCACTGGTCGCCGCCGGCGTCGTGCCGGTTGCGCATGCCTCCGATGGCGGCGGTTCGATCCGGGTGCCTTCGGCCTGCACCGGGCTTGTCGGGCTCAAGACCTCGCGGGGCCGAATCCCGCTGACGCCCCTGGTGAGCGAAAGCTGGTACGGCATGGTCGTCGACCATGCGGTCACCCGTTCGGTGCGCGATTGCGCACTGCTGCTCGATCTCACCCATGGTCCGGATATTCTGTCGCCCTATGCCGCCCCGCCGCCGAAGGGGACGTTCGCTTCCGCCGCCGCGCGCGATCCCGGCAAGCTCAGGCTCGCCATGTACCGCAAATCGCCGCTCGGCCTGCCGATTTCGACCGAGACGTTGAAAGCACTCGACACGGCGGTGGCGCTCGCCCGCGAGGGCGGCCACACGGTCGAGGAAATCGACCTGCCCTCCATCGGCCGCGAGTTCGTCGCCGACTTCTGCAGGACGGTTGCTTCCGCCGTCGCCGGCACCATGCGGGCCGAAAAGCAGCGCGTCGGCCGTTCCGTGACCGGCGACGTCGAGCGCGCCACGCGGGTGCTCGGCAGGTTGGGTGAATTGGTTTCGGCCGGCGAGACCTATGCCGCGCTGCAGCGGCTGCACGCGGCCTCGCGGCGGGTGATCGAAGAGACCGCGCACTATGACGCCGTGCTGATGCCGATCATCGCCCATCCGCCGCTGACTTGCGGCGCGATGGATCCGAAAGGCGCCGATGAACTCATCGAAAACCTGCTCGACAGGCTTCACCTCACGCCGCTGCTGAAGTTGAGGCCGTTTTTCGGCCAGATGATGGACAAGAGCCTTTGGTTCACCCCGTGGCCGTCGATCCAGAATGTCAGCGGCCAACCGTCGATCGCGCTGCCCGTCCATGTCACCGACGCCGGCCTGCCGCTCGGCATCCAGGCCGCCGGCCGCCCGGGCGATGAGGAGACGCTGCTGTCGCTGGCCGCGCAGATGGAGAAGATCTCGGGCTGGCTCGGCCGCAGGGCGCCGCTGATGGTGCCATCGTGATGGCCCCGGTGGTGCCATCGTGATGACGAGGTCATGAGGCGCTCGAATATGACAGCAAAGCCATTTGCGGCGCGCATCAATTCCCGCTAAGACGCCGCCGTCCTTACCAAGTGCATGTCGCGGGACAACGACATGCAAAAACCAAGTGCATGTCGCCCAAAAGTGCTTCGCGGTTTTGGGACAACGAGATGCATAAAATCAAAAGCCGGGAACCACGCCGATGACGGAGATAACCGCCACCGCCGAGATGCAGGCAGCCCTGCTTTCCAGGGCGCTGCCTTACATGCAGCGCTATGAGAACAAGACGGTCGTGGTGAAATATGGCGGCCACGCCATGGGCGACAGCGAACTCGGCAAGGCCTTCGCGCGCGACATCGCGCTGTTGAAGCAGTCCGGCGTCAACCCGATCGTCGTCCATGGCGGCGGGCCGCAGATCGGCGCCATGCTGACCAAGATGGGCATCGAATCCAAGTTCGAGGGCGGCCTGCGCGTCACCGACCAGAAGACGGTCGAGATCGTCGAGATGGTGCTGGCCGGCTCGATCAACAAGGAGATCGTCGCTCTCATCAATGCCGAGGGCGAATGGGCGATCGGCCTGTGCGGCAAGGACGGCAACATGGTCTTCGCCGAAAAGGCCCGCAAGACGATGATTGATCCGGACTCCAACATCGAGCGGGTGCTCGATCTCGGTTTCGTCGGCGAGCCGGTCGAGGTCGACCGCACGCTGCTCGACCTTCTGGCGCGCTCTGAAATGATCCCGGTGCTGGCGCCGGTGGCGCCCGGCCGCGACGGCCACACCTACAACATCAATGCCGACACCTTCGCCGGCGCCATCGCCGGCGCCTGCAAGGCCTCGCGCCTTTTGTTCCTGACCGATGTGCCGGGCGTGCTCGACAAGAACAAGAAGCTGATCGACGAACTGACCGTTGCCGAGGCCAGGGCGCTGATCCGGGACGGCACGGTCTCGGGCGGCATGATCCCCAAGGTCGAGACCTGCATCGAGGCGATCGAGCGCGGCGTCGAGGGTGTCGTCATCCTCAACGGCAAGACGCCGCATTCGGTGCTGCTCGAACTGTTCACCGAACACGGCGCCGGCACGCTGATCGTGCCCTGAGCGGCCGCCGGCCGGTCAGGCAGGCTTGCGCGCCGGTCGTCGATTCCTCTTCCGCGTCCCGTGGCGCGCCCCCAGAATTCGGCAAGCGTCAGGCCTTTCATGGCGGACCTCCGGGAAATTGGTCCGTGCATGCCGGCCGGCGATGTCGACGCCCGATTGGCCCGTTTCAGCAGTTTGCGTGCAGCTTTTCGGCAGGAATGCCGAAACGAAACGATGTCACCGCCTGAGATGTCCAAGCGGCACGTGGCCGGGTCCCTTGATGTTCTGCAGCACCAATTGCGTATGGACGTCGCGCACGCCCTCGAGCCGCATCAGCCGATGCATGACGAAGGCGTTGAGTTCGTCGACCGACGGCACCATGACATGCAGCAGGAAATCGTGGTCGCCGGTCATCGTCCAGCATGACGACACCTCGTCCATGCGTTGCACCGCGGCAATGAAGCTCTCGGGCGAACCGTCGCTATGGCTGACGAGGCGAACCTGGATGAACACCTCGACCATCAGGCCGACGGCGCGGCGGCTGATCACGGCGGCAAAGCCCTTGATGATGCCGGCATCCTGCAACGCCTCGAAACGCCGCGCGCACGGCGTCGTCGACAGGCCCACCTCCTGCGCCAATTCGGACACAGGCTTGCGTCCGTCGCGTTGCAGCACGTCGAGCATCCTAATCTCGAAATCGTCGAATTGAGGCATTTTCACTCCCCTGATTTATTTTATGAGTGAATGTTATCCCAAATGTTGCGTTCGCGCCATCATCGAAACCGATTTGCCTCGGCAAATCCGGTTAGTCTTGCTGCACGTCAGCCATTCATGATTTGCGAGGAGAAAAGCCATGACGACGATGAGCGTTGCCGAATATGCCCGCGACTGCGCGGCGCAAGGGTTGCGCGGCGACTATTCGGTCTGCCGCGCCGATTTCACCGTGGCGCAGGGCTATGATTATAGTACCGAGGAACAGGCGGTGTGGCGCACGCTCTGCGACCGCCAGACCAAACTGACGCGCAAGCTCGCCCACCACTCCTACCTCGACGGTGTCGAGAAGCTCGGCCTGCTGGACCGCATCCCGGACTTCGACGAGGTCAGCGCCAAGCTGCGTGAGCTGACCGGCTGGGAGATCGTGGCCGTGCCCGGTCTCATTCCGGCCGCACCGTTCTTCGACCACCTCGCCAACCGCCGCTTCCCCGTCACCAACTGGCTGCGCACGAGGCAGGAACTCGACTACATCGTTGAGCCGGACATGTTCCACGATTTCTTCGGCCACGTGCCGGTGCTGTCGCAGCCGGTGTTCGCCGATTTCATGCAGATGTACGGCCGCAAGGCCGGCGACATCATTGCGCTGGGCGGCGACGAGATGATCACCCGGCTCTACTGGTACACGGCCGAATACGGCCTCATCCAGGAGGCCGGCCAGCCGCTGAAGGCCTTTGGCGCCGGCCTGATGTCGTCCTTCACCGAATTGCAGTTCGCCGTCGACGGCAAGGACGCCCACCATGTACCCTTCGACCTGGAAACGGTGATGCGCACCGGCTACGAGATCGACAAGTTCCAGCGGGCCTATTTCGTGCTGCCGTCCTTCGACGCCTTGCGCGACGCCTTCCAGACCGCTGATTTCGAGGCGATCGTCGCCCGCCGCAAGGGCCAGCCGGCGCTCGATCCGGCGACGGTCTGACCCACGCTGGCGAATTCCGCATCGCCGAACATCGTGTTGCAGCGATGCGGAGAGTTTGCCGGCGGAATTGTCAGGCGCCGACCACCTTGCTCAGATGTTCCCCCAGCCGGCAGGCCAGCGCGGTGATCGTCGTCGTCGGGTTGGCCTGACCGGATGTACAGAACACCGATGAGCCGCCGACATAGAGATTGTCCATGCCATGCACCTTGCAGTTGGCGTCCACCACGCTCTTGGTGACGTCGCTACCCATGCGCGTGCCGCCCATATGGTGGTGGCCCGCGGTCTCGTCATCGGTCGGATAGTCCTGATCATTGATGATCCAGTCGGCGATGCGTACGCGGCCGAGATTCTTCTCGATCAACGTCGTGCCGAACAGCCTCAGTCCTTCGAGAAGGGTGCGGCGTTCCAGTTCCGATTTCTGCCAGTGCAGCTCGATGCGCGGCACGCCGGCATGGTCGACTTCGGTCTTTGACAGGTCGATCTGGTTGGCGGCCAGCGGCGCCTGCTCCCAGGCGACATAGAGCTGGGCCGCGCAGCGCAGGTTCTGGCTGAGCTTGGAGGACATCCACTCGGCCATGTTCGGCGCCGTGCAGGCGAGATCGGCGATGAGGTTCTTGACACCCGGATAAGGCGTCTTGATCAGCCTGATCCCGAAATTCATGATCCGCAGGCGCTCCGTCGCGGCAAGCGTCGGCGAGAAGAAGGCCTCGTTGACGGCATCCACCTCGAACTCGCCATAGTTTGACAGGATGGCGTTGCCGCCCTGGAAGGTCGGGTGTTCCATCCAGTAGCGGCCGAGCGCCGTCGCGTTCGGCACCACGCCGCCATTCGAGCGCTGGTTCGACCAAAGCAACAGCCGTGAATTCTCCAGCCCGCCGGTGCAGACGATGAAATAATCGGCGCTGAACGAGCCGGCGTCCTGCCCGTCGGACCACAGTCTGGCGCCCGTCACGCGCCTGCCGTCGCCGGCGAGCGAGGTGGCATAGGTGTTGAGCACGACGGCGATGTTCCGGCTCTTGTCGAGTTCGTCGCCGAACTTTTCGGCAAAGCGCACCGCCGGGCTCTTGATCAATTGCACCCAGCGGATGTCGTCCGAGACCGGCATGTCAGGGCGGAAGTCGGGGAGGTCGAGGATGTCGCGCACTTCCGGCAAATACGGCTCGATGTCGGTGCGGCGGATAGGCCATCCGGTATCCGGCACCCAAGCCTTCGGCTCGAAGTCCTGCTTGTCGAGCACACGGCACCAGCCGGCCCAGTGGTTGGAGCTGCCGCCCATGTATCGCAGCCTTGTGATGTCGAGATCGAAATAGAAATCGCCGACCGTGGCGCCGCGGTAGAAATCCTGCGACTCGTCGCTGAAGTCCCTGGAACCGGCCTCCAGCACCACCACCGGAATGCCCGAGGCGCCAAGCTTGCGGGCAATGGTGGTGCCGGCCGGGCCGGAACCCAGGATGCAGACCCTGGGCTTGAAGTCGGCGGCGCGATACGCCTCGTAGCTGTCGAAGATCATGCCAGGTCACTCCGCTTCAGGATCCAGCCATTGACCTCGACGATCTCGTCCGGGTCGTTTCTGGATGGGTCGGCCCGGGATGGACCGGCATGCGAAGGATCGGCATCAGGCAGCTTGCGGAACAAGGACAGGGCAGGCAGTGCGATCAGCGCCTGCACGATCGTGCGGCGCGATATGTTTTTTATGAAGAAACTCATGACCGGTCTCTCGGGTAAGGGGCCTCGATCCGCATGGCGTTCCCGGAACGACAGTTCCCCGAAACGGAACACGCATCACGACTGAAGCCAGTATCGTGCCAAGCTTGGCAGCAACCCACCAAAACGGCGTGCAAGCGGCACAACCGAATGCAAACAGGGTTAGAGAACCCTTAGCGGGGCCCTGGATTGAGCGTGCGCTGGATCGGCCAGCCTCACGCCGCCTCGGAAAGGTCGGTGTCGAGGATCGCCAGGTTGCGCCCGCGATGCTTGGCTTGATACAGGCGCCTGTCCGCGGCCCGCATCAGCTCCGATACGTTGACGTCTTCGCCGCAGACGGTCCCGCCGATGCTGACGGTCAGCGGAATGGTCCGTTCGTCGACGGGCCGGAAGCGGATCAACTCGACTTCGCGGCGAATGCGTTCGGCAACGCGCTTGGCTTCCTGTTCGGTGGCGCCGACGAGAAACGCGCCGAACTCCTCCCCGCCGATGCGGCCGAGCACATCGCCGCCGCGCACGCCGCGCTCAATGGCGCTGGCGATCAACAGCAGCGCGTCATCGCCGGTCAGGTGGCCAAAACTGTCGTTGACCGCCTTGAAGTGGTCGGCATCGATGATCAGCAGCGCGCCGCGATCGGACTTGCGGCGCGAACCGTCGAGCGCTGCAAAGAAGCTCTCCCGGTTGAGCATGCCGGTCATGTCGTCGCGGCTTGCCTTTTCCGCCAGGCGGCGGTGCGCGGCGGCAAGCTGGGCATGGGCGCGGGCAAGCTCGCGATGCGCGTTTTTCAGCCTGTCGCTCTGCCAGACGGTGCCGGCGCAGGCCGCCCATGCAAGCACCAGCGGACAAAGCGTCGAGGTCAACCAGATCGTCCGGTTGACCGGGAATCCCATGGCCGGAACGATGATCAGCGTCAGCAGGAGAGAGGCGGCGACTGAGGCGAAAGCGATGGCGGCGGATTTCAGAATTATGCTGTTCATCGCTGGCTCCCACAGGACTGTCTCTGTGCCAGCAAGCCCTGAATGTCACCTTTCCGGGATGCTTAAAATTTGAATCGTAAAGCCATTTCTGCCACTCTCGTCGCGTAGAAGTTGTGGATAAAGTTCCTTTCAGTCCCGACGTTTCATGCGATAAGGAGCGCATGACGACGCTCCCTGATCCCGCCCGTTTCGCTCATGTCACCGACTGGGTGTTCGACCTCGACAACACGCTCTATCCGCATCATTCGAATCTGTTTTCGCAGATCGACGTCAAGATGACCGCCTATGTCGGGGAACTGCTGGCGCTGCCGCGCGAGGAGGCGCGCAAGTTGCAGAAGGAGCTTTATCTGGAATACGGCACGACGCTGAACGGGCTGATGACGCGCCACAATATCGATCCCGACGATTTTCTCGAAAAGGTGCATGACATCGACTATTCGTGGCTGGTGCCGGATCCCGTTCTCGGCACCGCCATCCGCCAGCTTCCGGGCCGCAAGTTCATCTTCACCAACGGCGACCGCAGGCATGCCGAACGCACCGCCCGCCAGCTCGGCATCCTTGATCATTTCGACGACATCTTCGACATCGTCGCCGCCGGCCTCAATCCCAAGCCGGCGCGTCAGACCTATGAAAAGTTCGCCGAGCTGCACGCCGTCACCGGCCACAATGCAGTGATGTTCGAGGACCTCGCCCGCAACCTTTCCGTGCCGAAGTCGCTTGGCATGACCACGGTGCTGGTGGTGCCGCGCAATTTCGAACCGACCTTCTCCGAGATATGGGAACGTGATCCCGCCCAGGAAGACGACGTCGACTTCGTCACCGACGATCTTGCCGAGTTCCTGACGGAGATAGTTGTGGGAATAAGGCAGTAGTGAGTAGTGAGTAGGAGCCGCTTGCAGTCTCCACTACTCACTACTCACTACTCACCTAGCTTATAGAATTGGCTGATGATGCCCCATGCCTCGTCGGCGGTGTCGACGAAATCTATGATGTCCTGGTCGCCGGGGCTGATCGTGCCCTGTTCGGCGAGGAAGTCGAGGTCGATCGCCCTTTTCCAGAACGATTTGCCGAACAGGATCACCGGCACGCGTTCCATGCGCCCGGTCTGGATCAGGGTCAGCGTCTCGAAGAACTCGTCCATCGTGCCGAAGCCACCAGGAAACACCGCGACCGCCTTGGCGCGCATGACGAAGTGCATCTTGCGGATAGCGAAATAGTGGAAGTTGAAACAGAGCTCAGGCGTCACATAGGCGTTCGGCGCCTGCTCATGCGGCAAGACGATGTTGAGGCCGATCGAGGGTGCGCCGACATCGTCGGCGCCACGGTTTCCCGCCTCCATCACGCCGGGCCCGCCGCCGGTCACCACCACATATTCCCGGTAGTATGAAGTGGCCGACTGTTGCGAGCAGAGGCGGGCGAATTTGCGCGCCTCCTCGTAATATTTGCTGTTTTCCTCGAGGTTCTTCTTCTGCGTCTCGTTCTTGGCCGCCCAGGCCTCGCCGCCGGGCTCGGGCAGGCGCGCGCCGCCGAACAGGATCACCGTCGAACGGATGCCGCGTTCGGCCAGGATCATTTCCGGTTTCAGGAGTTCCAGCTGCAGGCGCACCGCGCGCAGTTCGCGCCGCGTCATGAAGTCGGGGTCGTTCCACGCCAGCCGGTAGGTTTCGGCGCGCGTCTGCGGCGTGTCCGGCACGCTTTTCGACCGCTCCAGATCCTCGTCCGAGTGCGGCAGCGGCGTCCATCCCGCCTTTTCCATGGGAGTCATCAAATCCACCCGTCCAATTCCCTTAACTGCGCCGTCCCGTGACGCACACGCGATTGACCCCCTTTGAGCCTTAACATAGGGTCCGCGCGACTTTTAGACAGGTTAAGGCTCAGGCCCTTAACAGCTTGGTAATGGAGCGAAATCATGTCGAAGCCCGATCTGGCGAGCCTCGAAAAGACCATCGAGAAGGCTTTCGAGGAACGCGACGCGATTTCGACGGCGACGAGCGGCGAGACGCGAGACGCCATCCAGTCGGCGCTCGACCTGCTCGACCGTGGCGTCGCCCGCGTCGCCGAGCGCCAGCCCGACGGCAAATGGCATGTCAACCAGTGGCTGAAGAAGGCGGTGCTGTTGTCCTTCCGGCTGAACCCGATGGAGATCATCAAGGGTGGTCCCGGCCAGGCGGTGTGGTGGGACAAGGTGCCTTCCAAATTCGACGGCTGGAGCGCCGTCGATTTCGAGAAGGCGGGTTTCCGCGCCGTGCCGTCGTCGGTGGTGCGCCGCTCCGCCTATGTCGCGCCGGGCGCGGTGCTGATGCCGTCCTTCGTCAATGTCGGCGCATATGTCGACTCGGGCACCATGGTCGACACCTGGGCGTCGGTCGGCTCCTGCGCCCAGATCGGCAAGAACGTGCATCTGTCTGGCGGCGTCGGCATCGGCGGCGTGCTGGAGCCGATGCAGGCCGGCCCCACCATCATCGAGGACAATTGCTTCATCGGCGCCCGCTCGGAGGTGGTCGAAGGCTGCATCGTGCGCGAAGGCTCGGTGCTTGGCATGGGCGTCTTCATCGGTCAGTCGACCAAGATCGTCGACCGCGCAACCGGCGAGGTTTTCTATGGCGAAGTGCCGCCGAATTCCGTCGTCGTCGCCGGCACGATGCCGGGCAAGAACGTGCCGGGCGAAAACTGGGGCCCCAGCCTCTATTGCGCCGTCATCGTCAAGCGCGTCGACGCCAAGACCCGGTCCAAGACCTCGATCAACGAATTGTTGCGCGATTGATCTTTCCGCAAAGCGGGCGCACCTTCCGCCGGCGCGACAATCGGTCGCGCTGGTTCAATATGGAGGGGTGATATGGACTGGAAATATCTGCTCACAAGTTTCGACGGCCGCATCAACCGCGCCAAGTTCTGGGCCGGTATCGGCATATTCGTCGCTGTCGGCATCGTTGCCTTCATTCTCGATGCGATCCTCGGCACACGTTTCACCACGGCCAGCGGTGCCCAGATCGGCATCCTCGGCATCCTGTTTGCGCTGGCGTCGATCTATTTCGCGATTGCCCTCTACGCCAAACGCTGGCACGACCGCAACAAGTCGGGCTGGTGGACGTTGATCGGCCTCGTACCCCTTATCGGCGGCATCTGGCTGCTGCTCGAACTCGGCATCCTCGAAGGCACCCGGGGTGCCAATCAATATGGACAGGACCCGCTTGCCTGACAGACCGGATCTCACCTGGCTTTTCTTCAAGACATCGGGCCGCGTCAGTCGCGCGGCCTATTTTCTTGGCGGATTGCTCGTCGCCATTATACAGGCCTTTCCGCTGTACCGTTTCACGCTGGTGCCGGAGGGCTCGGCGGAGAGCAACATGTGGTCGTTCATCTTCTTCGTCGCCTTCATCGCATCGCTTTGGTCGAACATCGCGCTGGCGGTGAAGCGGCTGCATGATTTTGACAAGCCGGGTATCGCCGCGGTGATCCTATTCGTGCCGGTCGTCTCGATCGTCGCCTTCCTTGTCTTGTGCCTGTTTCCAGGGCAGCCTGGGCCCAACCGCTATGGCCGGCGCACCAACGAGCCTGCCCAACCCTGAGGGGCGACCGGCGCCATGCGCTACCGCACGCTCGATCCGGAACTGATCATCGAGACCGCGCAACGGCTCGAAGTGCGCGTCGCCGAGCGTTTTCCCGAGGCGGGCCTGCGCGGCGTCGCCGCCGAGCTAGTGTCCCTTTCGCGCGATCTGGCAAAGGGCGCCAAGGCGCTGGAAGCGCCGATCTGGTGGTTGCGCGGCCTCGTCATTGCCGCTGTCGCCGCCGGCGCACTGATGTTCATCTTCGTCGGCACGGTGCTGCCGTTCGACCGCATTTCCAAACCCGGTGACGCCGTCCAGTCGGTGCAAGGCATCGAAGCCTCGCTCAACATGCTCATCCTCGCCATTGTCGGCTTCCTCGCCTTGATCCGCTCCGAGGAGCGCATCAAGCGCAAGCAGGTCTTTCGCCAGTTGCACGGCCTGCGATCGCTGATCCACGTCATCGACATGCACCAGCTGACCAAGGACCCGGCCGCTCTTTCCACCAGTTTCAAACCGACCACGCATTCGCCGGCCCGTATCACCAAACCCGCCGATCTGGCACGCTACCTCGACTATTGCTCCGAAATGCTGTCGATCACCGGCAAGATCGCGGCCTTGTTCGCCCAGTCGGTCAATGACGACGTGGTTATCGACGGCGTCAACGACATCGAGAACCTGGCATCCAACCTGTCACGCAAGATCTGGCAGAAGATCACGCTGATCGAAGGTCGTCCGGCCGCGCGCTGACCTGCTCCGGCGTCAGGCCGGGCGAGCCATGCCTGCCCGTTTCCGCCTCGCGCACCAAGCCGGCGATCCGTTTGATCGTCGGCGCCGGCGTGCCCGCTTGGTCCGCCAGCCGCAGAATGGCGCCTTGCAATTCGTCGATTTCCGTTCGCCGGCCGCGCTGCAAATCGTCCCACATCGACGAACGCGCCTCAGGATCGATCGCCAGCAAGCGCCGCGCCAGCAGCCTGAACAGCCAGTCCGGCAAGCTGAGCATTTTCGGCAGCAGTGCCGGCCGCAAGCCCGCGATCCGTGCCGGCACGATGCCGGAGGCCTTCATTGCGGCCAGTGCCTCGTCGATCTGGCCGGCCAGGATCAGCCGCCAGCGCCGATCGGACAATTCGGTTGCGAGCGGCAGACCGGAGAGCGCCACCAGCGCATTGTTCAAATTCATCAGCAGCTTGCCCCACAGCACCGCCTTCATGTCGCCATGGGTTTCGACCGCAAGCCCTTCGACACCGAGAAGGCCGACAAGCCCGGCGGCGCCGTCCTCCACCATCACCTTGCCGTCGCTGGCGCGGTGGACGCGCAGCGGCAACTCGCCGTCGGGCGATTGCACGACATTGAACGGCACCATGCCGGCCAGCACCGTTCGGCCGTCAGGCCCGGCTCGCAGCCTGTCGGCATTGTCGACGCCGTTCTGCAGGCTGACCACCACAGCGTCGGGGCGAGCGTGAGCCCTGATGAGCGCGGCCATGTCTTCGGTCGCGCCGCTCTTGACCGTGACCAGGATCACATCCGCCCGCGGCAAGGCGATGGCCGGATCGGTGGTGACGACAAGCGCCTCCGGCTTGATCGGGCGATCGCGGCCTTCGAGGTCGGTGATCCGCAATCCGCCTTGCCGCAACGCCGCCTGGATGCGAGGCCGGGCCAGCAGAATAAGCCGGCGCCCGGCAAGCGACAGGCAGCCGCCGACATAGCAACCGATGCTGCCGGCGCCCGCGATGACGATCGTCTTGTCCGCTTCCACCATCCCGTCGCTCCGCACCGGCACCAACTATACGACATGAAAACCATAATGTCGGCGGTATCGCCGGCCATTGGGCTGGTCGCCATGTCTGGCCGTGACAGGCCCCCTGCTTTCGACTATCGCTTTTGCCATGACGCTGCCGACCGATCCCGCCGAAAACCTCGCCGCTCTTATCCGTTGCGCTTCGGTGACGCCCGCCGAAGGCGGCGCGCTGAGCGCGCTGGAAACAATGCTGAAACCGCTCGGCTTCCTGGTCGATCGGCCGGTGTTTTCCGAGGATGGCACGCCCGATATCGAAAACCTTTATGCACGGCGTTCCGGCAACGGCCGCCATTTGATGTTTGCCGGCCATACCGACGTGGTGCCGGTCGGCGACGAAGCCGCCTGGACGCATCCGCCTTTCGCCGCCGAGATCGCCAATGGCGAGATGTATGGCCGGGGCGCCGTCGACATGAAGGGCGGCATTGCCTGCTTCATCGCCGCCGTGGCGCGCCATGTCGAAACAAATGGCGGCCCAAAAGGTTCGGTCTCGCTGCTGATCACCGGCGACGAGGAAGGCCCGGCCATCAACGGCACGGTCAAGCTGCTCGAATGGGCGGCTTCCAGGGGCGAGAAGTGGGATGCCTCGATCGTCGGCGAGCCGACCAACCCGGACGCGCTGGGCGACATGATCAAGATCGGCCGTCGCGGCTCCATCTCCGGCGCCATCACCGTCAATGGCCGCCAGGGCCATGCCGCTTATCCGCAGCTTGCCGACAATCCGGTGCGCGGGCTGATGAGCCTGGTCGACGCCCTGCTGCATCCTGTCTTCGACAAGGGAACCAGGGATTTCCAGCCGACCAATCTGGAGGTCACCTCCATCGATGTCGGCAACCCGGCCACCAATGTCATCCCGGCCAAGGCGCTAGCTACCTTCAACATCCGCTTCAACGACAGCTGGACGGCGGAGACCGTGCAGGCCGAGATTCACAACCGCCTCGACCAGGCGGCCAAACGCAGGAAATACCGGCAGGCCAAGAAAACGCCGGTCGACTACGATCTCGTCTGGCGCGACCGGCCGAGCCATGTCTTCCTGACCCGCGACGACAGGCTGATCGAGACGCTCGGCGGTTCGATCAAGGCGGTCGTCGGCAAGCAGCCGGCGCTCTCCACCTCCGGCGGCACATCGGATGCGCGCTTCATCAAGGATTACTGCCCGGTGGTCGAGTTCGGCCTGGTCGGCAAGACCATGCACATGGTCGACGAGCGCGTTGCCATTGCCGACCTCGAAACGCTGACGCAGATTTATCAGCGCTTCATCGAAGACTGGTTCGGACAGGACTGAGTAGCATGCTTTCGGCGGATGAAACCCAAGCTTCGCTGACCGGCGCCTGGCGGCTGATGCTGGGAAAGGTCGACGGCTTGCGCCTGCTCGACCTGTCGGCGGATGGTTTCTGGAATTCCTTTTTCGCTATCGTCGTTGCGGCGCCTGCGCTGATCGTCGGCTGGGTCGGCATCGCCAATGAAATCGGCGATCCCGATGCCTTCGCGGGCCGTTTCAGCATGCTGTTGCGTCTGGCGACCGTCGATATCGGCTCCTGGGTGCTGCCGCTGGTCGCGCTCGCGCTAATCGCGCCGCGCGCCGGCATTGGCGGCCGCTTCGTCCATTACGTCGTTGCCAGCAACTGGGCCTCGGCCATCACCGCCTGGCTGATGCTGCCCTCGGCGCTGGCCAGGCTTTTCCTGTCGTCGGCAAGCCAGGTTTCAAGCCTTGTGTCGCTGCTGTTGTTCGCGCTGTCGATGGTGCTGACCTGGCGCATGACCAATGCGACGATCGGCAGGGGCGCGGCGGTGGGCACAGCGGTTTTCGTCGGCATGTTCATCGTGTCGCTGGTGGTGCTGTTCGGCCTTAAGATGCTGCTCGGCATCAGCGTGCCGGACGATGTCGGGCCTCAGAGTCTTTCCGGGCTCATCTCAGGATAGAGCTTTCTCTAGCCCGGATAGAGCTTTCTTTCTCTAGCCCGGATAGAGCTTTCTCTATCCTGGATAGTCGACGCCAACCAGGAAAAGTCCGTCGGGCGGCGCCACCTGGCCGCAGGCTGCACGGTCGCGCGCATCGAGTGCCGTTTTGAGGTCGGCGGCGGTCCAGCCGCCTTCGCCGACGCGCTTGAGCGAGCCGACCATGGAGCGCACCTGGTTGTGCAGGAAGGAGCGCGCCGACGCCCGCACCTCGATCAGGTCACCCGTCCGGCTGACATCGAGCCGCTCCAGCGTTCTGATCGGGCTGTTGGCCTGGCACTGCGTCGAGCGGAAGGTGGTGAAATCATGCCGGCCGAGCAGGATTTTCGCCGCCTCGTGCATGGCGCCCGCGTCGAGCCGCTTCGGCACCCACCAGATCTTGCCCTTTTCCAGCGCCGACGGCGCGCGCCGGTTGAGGATGCGGTAGAGATAGTGTCGGCCGGTGGCTGAAAAGCGCGCGTCGAAGTCCTCCGGGACGATGGTGGCCTTCAGGATGGCGATGCGCGCGCCGGCCGCCTGCAGATGGGCGTTGACGGCATCGCGCACCTTGTCGTCGGGCCACGCCTTGACGAGGTCGACATGTGCCACCTGGGCGGTCGCATGCACGCCGGCATCGGTGCGGCCGGCCGCCCGCAACCGGACCGCCTCGCCGCAGAATTTTTCGATCGCCTGCTCGATCGCCTGCTGCACCGAAGGCTGATCCGCCTGGTGCTGCCAGCCGGCGAACAGGCTGCCGTCATATTCGATGTCGAGGCGAAAACGCGGCATGGCAGACGAGCGCGCGCGCCTAGGCGGCGAGCGCGGTGAACGCCGAGGCGTAGACCAGTCTGCCGGTCTGCGGTGCGTCGCCCCAAGCCAGCGCCTGCAGCGCTTCGCCCTGGTATTTGCTCTCGAACTTCTCGGCGCGAGCGTGGCTGTAGCCGAAACGGCCGTAATAGGCCGGATCGCCCAGCACCACGGCCAGCGTCTCGCCGGCATCCCTGAGGCGGATATGCGCCTCGCGGATGAGCGCGCCGCCAATGCCGCTGCCGTGGAACGAGGGCTCGACCGCCAACGGCGCGAGCGCCACGGCCGCAAAACTCTTGCCGCCGTTCTGGACGAACAGCCGCGAAAACAGGATATGGCCGACCACCTGTCCGTCTTCTTCCGCCACCAGTTCGGCAACGGCATCGCCGCCGGTGACCAGCGCGTCGACCAGCCCGGCCTCCGCCTGCTGGCCGAAAGCGTGCTCCTCGACGAGGCGGATGGCCTCGCGATCCCGCGGCGTCGCCGCGCGTATCGACATCATGCTCATGACAACTTCGTTCCTTTTTCGATCTTGGCCCCGCGCAGGAATTCCGACGCGGCGGCGGGCCTTCCGCCCGCCCGTTGAACTTCGACCAGTCTGACCGCGCCTGTTCCGCAGGCGACCGTCAGCCGGTCATCGAGAATTCCTCCCGACTCGCCGATGCCTTGCGAAAGCGTCGAGCGAAGCAGTTTCAGCCGTTCCACGCGGCCGCCAATTTCAACCTCGCACCAAGCGCCGGGAAAGGGCGACAGGCCGCGAATGTGGTTGTGGACCTCGACCGCAGGCCGTGTCCAATCCACGCGCGTCTCGGACTTATCGATCTTTCTGGCGTAAGTCACCCCTTCCACCGCTTGTGCGGCAAACGCCAGGGCGTCTCCCTCCAGTCCCGCCAGCGCTTCCACAATCAGCGCGGCCCCAATGGTCATCAATCGATCATGCAGATCGCCGGCCGTCATATCGGGTTCGATGGAGCATTTTGCAACCAATCCCACCGGGCCGGTGTCCAGGCCCTCATCCATGCGCATCACCATCATGCCGGTTTCGCGGTCACCGGCCATGATGGCGCGCTGGATGGGGGCGGCGCCGCGCCAGCGCGGCAGAAGCGATGCATGGCCGTTGATGCAGCCAAGCCTGGGCGCCTCGAGAACCGCCTTCGGCAGCAGCAGGCCGTAAGCGACGACCACGGCGACATCGGCCTGTAAGGCACGCAATGCCGCCTGCTCGGCCTCGCCCCTGAGCGATGCCGGCGTACGCACCTCGACGCCCAGCCGTTCCGCCTCGCGCTGCACCGGCGACGGCGTCAATTCCAGGCCGCGCCGTCCGGCGGCGCGCGGCGGCTGCGTGTACACGGCTGAGATATCATGGCCAGCTTCCGCGATCGCGCGCAGCGTCGGCACCGAAAACTCCGGCGTGCCCATGAAGATGACGCGAAGAGGCATTTTCTTCGGATCCTGTCTTGCGCCCCCGCCGTGAGCCGGCTCAGGCATCCGCTTCAAACGGGTTTATGATCCTCAGGTCAAGCCTTCAAAGTCGCGAACATTGCGAGTCGCAAGCGCAGCGTCATGGGCAAGACAAAGCGCGGCAATCATGGCGTCGGAAAGACTGATTGGGCGGCCATTGCTCCCTATCCCACCAACTTGCCGGGCCCCTTGTCCCTGGCGAGCTTCTTGAACTTCTTCACCACCATGTCGCGCTTCAGCTTCGAGATGTGGTCGATGAACAGCACGCCGTTGAGGTGGTCGATCTCGTGCTGCAGGCAGGTCGCCATCAGGCCCTCGGCCTCCATCTCCTGCAACTTGCCGTCGCGGTCGAGATATTTGACCCGAACCGCGGCCGGGCGTTCGACCTCGGCGTAGTAATCCGGGATCGACAGGCAGCCTTCCTCATACACCGATCGAGCGTCGGCGCTTTCCAGGATTTCCGGGTTGATGAAGACGTGCGGCGCCGGGGTCTCGTCTTCCTTGGCGAGATCGATGACCAGCATGCGCAGCGGCTCGCCGACCTGGATTGCTGCGAGCCCGATGCCGGGCGCGTCATACATGGTCGCCAGCATGTCGTCGGCCAGTTCGCGCAAAGGCGCATCGACGCGCTCCACCGGCTTGGAAACCTGGCGCAGGACGGGATCGGGAAGGATGATGAGCGGCTTGATCGGCATGGCGTTCCACCTAAGACGTCCAGCGAAAAGCGTCAACCGGTGCGCTTGAACGGCGTTCACGTTTTGATCTGTGCCGGCCGCGCGAATCGGCTATGCTGTCCCCATGAACGATCTGAGCACCATCCTTTCCGAACCTGTCGCGCGGCTTGGCGCAACCACCATCACGCTCGGCCATGCCTTGGCGTTCGGCGCCTTGCTGTTTCTCGGCCTGTTCGTGGCGCTTGTCGTCGCGCTGTGGCGGTCGGCCAAGGCGCGCGCCGTCGCCGCCGCGGAAGCCGCCGACCATGCCCGCGACGCCGAGGCGCGGATGGCTGGCATTCTGCAAAGCCAGGCGGAGATGCAGGGCCGCATGGGGGCGATCGCCGAAGTGTTCGGGGCACGGCAGGCGGAGCTGACGCAGTCGATCGGCCAGCGACTGGACGCCATGACCGGCCGCATCGGCCAGACCATGACCGAGCAGACCAAATCCACGCATGAAAACCTGGCCAGGCTGCAGGAGCGCCTGGCGGTCATCGACACCGCGCAAGGCAACATCCAGGCCCTCGCCGGCCAGGTCGTGCAGCTGCAGGCGATCCTCTCCAACAAGCAGACGCGCGGCGCCTTCGGCCAATCGCGCATGGAGGCGATCGTCGCCGACGGCCTGCCGCACGGCGCCTACGAATTTCAGGCGACGCTGTCGAACGGCAGCCGGCCCGATTGCCTGGTGAAGATGCCGAACGGCGCGCCATCGCTCGCCATCGACGCAAAGTTTCCGCTGGAAGCCTGGAACGCCATCCGCGCCGCCGACGGCGCCGACCTGCAGAAGGTAGCCGCCCAGGCGTTCCGGCGCGACATCGAGGTTCATATCCGCGATATCGCGGAAAAATACCTGCTCCGGGGCGAGACGCAGGATACCGCCTTCATGTTCGTGCCGTCGGAATCGGTATTCGCCGAAATTCACGAGAATTTCGAGGCGATCATCCAGAAGGCGCACCGCTCCCGCGTCGTCATCGTCTCGCCGTCACTGCTGATGCTGTCGATCCAGGTCATCCAGGCCATTCTCAAGGATGCCCGCATGCGCGAGCAGGCACACCTGATCCAGGGCGAAGTGATCCGGCTGATGGAGGATGTCGCGCGGGTCGACGAGCGGGTGCGCAAATTGCAGGTCCATTTCGGCCAGTCGGCCAAGGACATCGACGACATTCTCGTCTCGACGTCGAAGGTGACCAAGCGCGGCCAGAAGATCGAGGCGCTGGAGTTTGGCGAAAGCGAAGCCGAGCCGCCGCGCGGCGACAAGACCGAAACGGCGACGCGCGTTGCCGATTCCAAGACCGGGCAGCTCAGGCTGCGGGTCGTCGAGGACGGCGACTGATTTCGGCCGAAGGAGCGCTACTGCTCCTCGATGGTCGCCATGCCCTGAAATTCCGGCAGCCAATGCAGCGCCGAGCGGTGCCAGCTCTGTCGTCGCGGAACCAACTCGTCGCGTTGCCGCGCCGTGCCGACCCGGATGCCATAAACCTTCGGTCCATCTCCAACCGACGTGGCGTAGAGATGCGAGCCGCACTCGCCGCAAAAGCCCTGCGCGCGTTTGGCGCCGCTGGACCCGGTCTTGATATAGACCTTCGGTGCGCCCTTGGTGGTCCGGTAGCGGTCTTCCGGAGCGCCCACAGTCACTCGAAAAGCCGTTCCGGTCAGTTGTTGGCAATCGGTGCAGTGGCAGATTCCGGTGTTTTCCGGGTCGACCTCCGCTTCGTAGGTGATGGCGCCGCAATGGCATCCGCCGTCGATCTTCATTGTCTTCCTCCTCCTGTCTCACCAGCATCTTAGCCGGCCCGGTCCGGCTCGTCTCCTGACGCGGCTTCGACGATCTTGCGACGCTTTTCCCAGGTGCCGGTCGTCTGCGGCTTGACGAACAGCCGGGCGATCTCCGGCATCTCGTTCTTCAGCCGCGCCTCGAGGCGCTCGACGCAGGCTTCGATTTCAGGCGCCGTCAGGTGATCCTCGAACTCGATGCTCAGGGCGGCGACGATCTCCTCCGGTCCCATGTGAACGGTCAGCACGCCGTTCGCCTGCTGCACCGCAGGATCCTTCTGGACGATGGCGAGCACTTGTCTCTGCACCTCGGGCGATGCCGGCTCGCCGATCAGCAGGCCCTTGCTTTCGCGTGCCAGGAAGATCGCCGTCGCGCCGAGGATGAGCGCGATGCCGATTGAAGCGGCGCCGTCGAGCTTCGGCATCTCAAGCAATTCCGCCGCCAAGATGCCGGCAAAGGCGACGACGAGGCCGAGAAGGGCGGCGCTGTCCTCGAAGAGCACGGTGTAGACGCTTGGATCCTTGCTCGATTGCACGGCTTGCAGCCAGCCCTGCTGGCCCTTCTGCCGGCGGAATTCCCTCAGCGCCACCAGCCAGGAGCTGCCTTCGAACAGGAAGGACAGACCGAGAACGATGTAGTTGACCTTGGCGTTGGCGATCGGTTCCGGCGCCATGATGTGGATGATACCCTCGTAGAACGACACGCCCGCGCCCAGCGCGAAGACGAGAAGTGCCACGATGAAGCTCCAGAAATAGAGTTCGCGGCCGTGACCGAGCGGATGCGTGCGGTCGGCCGGGCGTGCTGCACGACGCATGCCGTAGAGCAGCAGGCCGCCATTGCCTGTATCGACCAGCGAATGCACGCCTTCCGACAGCATCGCCGAGCTGCCGGTGAAGAAAGCGGCGGCGAATTTGGTTACAGCGATGGCCAGATTGCCGGCCAGCGCCGCATAGATGACCTTTCGAGAGCCGCCGTGCCCCGCCATCGCTTTCTCGCCTTGCTCGATGAGGCGAAGCTTAGCGGCCCGCCCGCCGAAGCTCCATAGCTATCGGCAATACACGGCCATCGACCGTCAGTCCGTGCCTGCGTGTGGAGCCCGTGCGGATCCACGAAACCGGTTGACAGCCATCCGCGCCCTGCGACCAGCTGGAAACAGCCCCTTGCTTACCGGCGTTTCTCTTGTTTCACTTCGTTTCCCGCAATTGGAGGAACGAATCATGGCTAAAGGTGCGATGAAGGCAGGCAAGGAAGCCCGCAAGCCGAAGAAGGACGCCAAGAAGCCCGTACCCGCTCCGGTCCTGAAGGCGCCGCCGGTCAAGGCAACGAGGCTCAAGGAAAAGTAAGCCTCGGTAGCCTCGGCACGGCGAGATTTCACCGGCGGCATTCGAGTGTGTCGCCGGCAGGCTGCTGATCGGACGTTTGGGCAGCTCTATGTGTGTGGCGCGGGGACGGCCCGCACCTCCCAGAAATTCGGCCGGACGACCCGTCCATTGAGCACGCGAGAACCGGGTTTCATTTCGGCTTGGTGCTTGGCTGATTGCGCATCGGATTGTCCGAAATCCGGACGCTTTTCGGCCCGATGCTGGTGGAGCGTTCCCGTGTCATGGATCTTGCTGTTTTGCGCCGGCCTGTTCGAGATCGGCTGGGCGATCGGCCTCAAATACACCGACGGATTCACCAGGCTGGTCCCGACCGTGCTTACGGTAGCCTCGATGATCGTCAGTCTCACTCTGCTCGGCTTGGCGTTGAAAGCTCTTCCCGTCGGCACCGCCTATGCGGTGTGGACCGGCATCGGCACCGTCGGCACGGCACTGCTCGGCATCTGGCTGCTCGGCGAGCCAGCCACCGCGATCAGGCTGGCCTGCATCGCGCTGATCGTCTGCGGTATCATGGGATTGAAGTTCGCCGCCTGATCATACGACAAACGCCTTCAGGGCCGCTGCGAGGCGACCCTGAGTCTCGAAGCAGATTGCTCCGGTAACCTGAAGGCTAGCGGGCGGAGAAGCCTGGAGGCGTTCTGCCGGTGCGCTGCTTGCGCGCCGCATAACGCGCGTCGCGCTTGGCCTTGCGTTCGGCTTCGTCGGCCAGAAAACGGGCGATACGCTCGTTTTCTTCGGCTTCCCGAATCTTGGCTTCAGCCTGTGCTGCCTCTTCGGCCGCGATGCGTGCCGCTTCGGCTGCTGCCTCGCGCTCGGCCTTCTCGACCGCTTCGCGTGCCAGCTTTTCCTGTTTCAGCCTGGCCTTCTCGGCCTCGCGGATTTCGCGGGCCGCGAGGATAGCCTTGCGTTCTGCCTGCCGTGCCAGCACTGCGGGATCGTCCGCGGCCGGCTTTGCCTTGAAGCGCTCGAGAAGCGCCTTCTTTGCCTCGTTTGCGGCGTTGCGCCGCTCGAAAACGTCTTTTTCCCTGTAAATAGCCAAGTCCACTTCCCTAGAGTCAATTCGCGAGGCTTACATACGCGTGAAAACCGAGAGTTCAAGCGCCAAAACGGTATGCCAGCCATGAAATTCTGGTCTGTTGCGCGCGGGAGACGCCTTTCGGCCCGAAACCGACATGCACTGTTCACCGTCCAGCCCTCTGGCGGCGCGGTGGGCGGGTCGCTAACTCTGGTGCGAAGCAGAAGCCGGCATGGCGGGTCTATTCGCCGCGCGCCGTTTTTGGATCCCTCGCGAATACGATTCGCCGAAACCAGGATGACATTGAGATGGAACTCGGTCTCTACACCTTCGCCGACGTCAGCCCGCAGCCCGGCCCGGGCGCCATCGGTCCGCATGAGCGATTGCGCAACCTGATCGAGGAGGTTGAACTCGCCGATCAGGTTGGCCTCGACGTCTTTGGCCTCGGCGAACATCACCGGCCCGACTATGCCGCATCCGCACCGGCCGTGGCTTTGGCCGCGGCTGCCGAGCGCTCGAAGCGCATCAGGCTGACCAGCGCCGTCACCGTGCTCTCCTCCGACGATCCGGTCCGCGTCTTCCAGCAGTTTGCGACGCTCGATCTGCTGTCGGGCGGCCGTGCCGAGATCATGGCCGGACGCGGTTCGTTCATCGAATCCTTCCCGCTGTTCGGCTACAATCTCGAGGACTATGACGAACTCTTCGCTGAAAAGCTCGATCTCCTGCTTGCCATCCGCGACCAGGCGACGGTCACATGGTCGGGCAATCTGCGCGCGCCGATCAACGATCGCGGCGTCTATCCGCGCCCCTTGCAAGAAAAACTGCCGATCTGGATCGCCATTGGTGGGACGCCGCAATCTGCCGCCCGCGCCGGCGCGCTTGGCCTGCCGCTTGCGCTCGCCATCATTGGCGGCGAGCCGGCGCGCTTCGCGCCGCTGTTCGATCTCTACCGCGAGGCCGCCAGGCGTGCCGGTAGCGACCCGGCCGGCCTCGCCACCAGCATCAACGTGCACGGCTTCATCGCCGACACGACAGAGCAGGCGGCCGACGATTTCTACGGGCCGCAGGCGGAAGTGATGAACCGCATCGGCCGCGAGCGCGGCTGGGGCCCGACATCGCGGGCACATTTCGATCAGTCGCGTGGTCCCGATGGCGCCCTGTTCGTCGGCAATCCCGAGCAGGTGGCTGAAAAAATCGTCGCCCACCACCGGATTTTCAACAATGACCGCTTCCTGTTGCAGATGGCGATCGGCACCATGCCGCACGCCAAGATCATGAAGGCGATCGAACTCTACGGCATCAAGGTGGCGCCGATCGTGCGCAAGGAAACGGCGAAGTCCGCACCGGCGGTAGCGGCGCCCGTCGCCTGAGCTGCGGGCCGGGCTTGTCCCGGCTCATGACGGCTTGGACCTTGCGAAGGCGCGGTCTCGATTGCATCCGATAGCCGTTCGATGTGCCCGACCTGTGTCAGACCGGTAGGTTCGGCTGCCGTCTGGTTCCCCGCCGAGCCCCAGCGCCAACAGCCCAGGTTCAAAGCCGGCTCATGGAACCGGCGTCCGGAACTGCGCGTTCCATGCAAGCAATAACCGCGCGGAGGGACGCCCGCTCGAGGGGTGACTATGAAAACCGAACCCACTGTCTTGAGCGCAGGCGTCGCCGAAAGCCCAGACCCGCGCGCCGCGGCGCGCGCGGACACGCACATGATGCGTTTGCTGCTCGTCGGCATCTTTCTGCTGATGGTCGTCTATGCGCTGTATTTCGCCCGCGCCTTCTTCATGCCGGTGATCCTGGCCTTCCTGCTGGCGTTGACGCTGACGCCGATTGTCCGGCTGCTGCGCAGGCACGGCATTCCCGAGCTGGTTTCGGCGACGCTGCTGGTGGTGCTGTCGATCTGCGTCTTCGCCAGCGCCGGCTATCTGCTCAGCGGTCCGATCATCGATATCATCAACAACACCTCGTCGATCGGCCAGCAACTGACCGAGCGCCTGGCGCAATTGCGGCGGCCCTTCGAAAGGATCATGCAGATATCGCATCAGATCGAACAGCTGACCGAGACATCGCAGGAACCCGGCATCCAGAAGGTGGCGGTGGCGCAGTCCGGCGTTCTGTCGTCAGCCGCCAGCAACCTCCTGTCGGCGGGAACAAGCCTCACCATCATCTTCGTGTTGTCCTTGTTCCTGCTCGCTTCGGGCACCATGTTTTATGAGAAGATCATCCAGTCCTTCGCCAGCCTCAGCGAGAAGAAGCGGGCGTTGCGCGTCATCTACGACGTCGAGCGCGAGATCTCGCACTATCTGCTCACCGTCACCCTCATCAACGCCGGTCTCGGCACGGTCATAGCTCTTGGCCTGTGGGCGCTTGGGGTGCCCAATCCGTCGGTCTGGGGTGTGGCCGCCGCCCTGTTCAATTTCCTGCCCTATATCGGGGCACTGATCACGATCCTGCTCGTCACCATCATGGCGTTGATCAGTTTCGACACCATCTCCTACGCGCTGCTGGCCCCGGCTTTCGTGCTGCTATGCGACATCATCGAAGGCCAGTTCGTGACCCCTACGGTGGTTGGCCGGCGCCTCGAGATCAACGCCGTGGCAATCCTCATCGCGCTCGCCTTCTGGTCCTGGCTCTGGGGCTTCGTCGGCGCTCTGATGGCGGTGCCGCTGCTGGTCGTCATCAAGGCCTTTTGCGACCACTTCGACGGGCTCAGCCATGTCGGCAATTTTCTTGCCGCACAGCATACCGCGGTGGTGGACGAGGACGAGATGGCCGACGCCGAATCCACGAAGGGCTGATCAATTTTTTGAATTTGCGGCGTCGCAGGCCGCTTCCTACATGCGGTTCCCACACAGGATTCCGCCCATGACCGCCCTTTCCGTTCTCGACCTGTCGCCGATCGTCGAAGGCAGCGATGCCTCGCACTCGCTCGCCAATTCGCTCGATCTTGCCCGTCATGCCGAGCGTCTAGGCTACAAACGCTACTGGCTGGCCGAGCACCATAATATGCCGGGCATCGCCAGCGCGGCGACGGCTGTCGTCATCGCCCATGTCGCCGGGGGCACCAAGACGATTCGCGTCGGCGCCGGCGGCATCATGCTGCCCAACCATGCGCCGCTGGTGATTGCCGAGCAGTTCGGCACGCTGGCCGCCTTGTTCCCCGGCCGTATCGATCTCGGCCTCGGCAGGGCGCCGGGTACGGACATGGGAACGGCGCGCGCACTGCGCCGCAATCTCGAGGCCGGTGTCGACAATTTCCCGCAGGATGTCGTCGAGCTGACGGGCTATTTCCAGCCGGCCGAGGAAGGCCAGCGCATCCGCGCCGTGCCAGGCGAGGGCCAGAACGTGCCGATCTGGATCCTCGGCTCCAGCCTTTATGGCGCCCAGCTTGCCGCCATGCTCGGCCTGCCCTACGCCTTCGCCTCGCATTTCGCGCCGGCGGAGCTCGATCATGCGCTGGACATCTACCGCTCGCGCTTCCAGCCGTCTGAACAGCTCGACAAGCCACACGTCATGCTCGGCCTCAATGTCTTTGCCGCACCGACCGACGCCGAGGCGCGGTTGCTTTTCACATCGCTGCAGCAGGCTTTCGTCAACCTGCGCACCGGAAGGCCCGGTAAATTGCCGCCCCCGGTCGAAGGCTATGATCGCGATCTCGATCCGATGGCGAAGACCATGCTCGGCCAGGCGCTGTCCTGCGCCGTCGTCGGTTCTCCCGAAACGGTCCGTGAAGGCATCGACGCGTTCGTGCGCCGCACCGGCGCCGACGAACTGATGGTCACCGCGCAGATCTTCGACCATGCGGCACGGGTGCGGTCGTTCGAGATTTTGGCTGACGCGCACAAATCGCTGTCGCAAGCGGCGTGACCGGCTTCCCGCTGTCTGGCACTGTCGCAGACGGCGTTGTTTTGCTATGGGCCGGTATTCCTCAGGAAGATCGGGCACCCCGTGACGAATGACCATGACGCGCGCATGCAGTTTGCAATCGAGCTGGCGCGGCGCGCCGGCGAGCTCGGGCTCAAATATTTCCGCGACCTGGAAAACCTGACCATTGAGAGCAAGGGTCATCAGGACCTGGTCTCGCAAGCAGACCGCGAAGTCGAGCTGTTCATACGCGCGGCAATCGCCGCCGCCTATCCGCAAGATGGCATCGTCGGTGAGGAACATGCCTCGGTCGCGGGCTCGACTGGCCACGTCTGGGTCATCGATCCGATCGACGGCACCGCCAATTTCGTGCGGGGCATCCCGGCCTGGTGCGTGGTGATCGCCTGCGCCAAGGACGGGGAGACGGTGGTTGGCGTTATCCACGAGCCGTCGACAGGCGAGACCTTCCACGGCCGCCTCGGCGGCGGCGCCTTCGTCAACGGCAGAGCGATCAGGACGAGCGTGGCGACCAGCCTCGAAGAAGGGTCGGTGGGGACGGGATTTTCGAACCGGGCCGATACTGAAAACGTCGCTATGCTGGTCCGTATGATCCTGACGCAAGGCGGCGTTTTCTTCCGCAACGCGTCAGGTGCCCTGATGCTCGCTTACGTGGCTTCCGGCCGGCTGCTTGGCTATGTCGAGGAACATATGAACGCCTGGGATTGCCTGGCCGGCATGCTGCTGGTCGAGGAGGCCGGGGGCACGGTGGTGAAGCCCGATCCACAGACGGTGCTGCTGGACGGGGCGCTGGTCATCACGGGCGGCAAGGGCGTGTTTCCGAAGCTGCGCGAGCTTTGTTCGGAGGCGTTTGGCGCTTGATTCTGGACGCGACGGTCAGGCGCTCACGCTCTGCACCACCGCTCGCAGCGGCCGGCATGAATCACGGATCATCAGACGGCCCTTGAGCACCAGCTTGCGCGGCGGCGCCTCCCGGTTGCCGGCGAGCCGGTCGAGCAGAAGATTGGCCGCCTGCTCGCCGATCGCCTGCACCGGCTGCGCCACGGTGGTCATCTGCGGCTGGAACACGTCCGACCAGCGAAAATCGTCGAAGCAGGCGACTGAAATGTCTTCCGGGCAGGACAGGCCGATATCGCGGATCGCCTTCATGGTGCCGATCACCATCGGGTTGTTGGCGGAGAAGATCGCGCTTGGCCGGTCGTGCGCCGAAAGCAGTTGCATGGTCGCGTTGTAGCCGTCGATCTCATGGAAATTGCCGAAGCGGATCAGCTCCTCCGCTATCGGCAAATTGGCTGCCTGAAGCGCCTCGCGATAACCCGCCATGCGGTCATGCATGGGCGAAATATCCGATGTTCCGGTGATGTACCCGATGCGCCGGTGGCCTAGATCGATCAGGTAGGTGATCGCGTCGAACACCGCGCGCTGGTTGTCGAGGACCACGGCGTCGGTGTCGACGCCTTCGCAGAGACGGTCCAGAAGCACGACCGGCACATTGGCGTCATCGACAATCGCCTTGAGGATCGCGCCGTCGCCGACACGCGCCACGATCAGCCCGTCAACCATGCGGTCGAGCAGCAGCCTGATCTGGTCGTCCTGGGTGTTTAGATCCTCGTCCGTGCAGCACAGCATGACGGCATATCCGGCCCGGTCGAATGCCTGCTGGATGACCGAAACGACGTCGGTGAAGAACGGGTTGGTAATGTGCGGCACCGTCAAGCCGATGGTGCGCGTCGTGCCCATCTTCAGGCTGCGCGCGATCGCATTGCGCTTGTAGCCGATGTCGCGGATCGCCTGTTCGATGCGCTGGCTGAGCTCCGGGCTGACGGTTGCCGTGCCGTTGATCAGCGCCGATACGGTGGCGACCGAGACCCGCGCCGCCTCCGCAACATGAAGCATGGTCGGCGCCGTGGATTTCCGCTGTTTCGTTCGCCTGGATATTGTCATTTCGAAACGTTTCGCCGCCCATCTCTTCGCCATACCTACGTAATACCGCAATTTTTCGCAAGATTTGAAATGGATCAATCCCACGTTATCAGATATCGGCTTGACACGATCGAAACGTTTAGATTAGCGTTTGTGGAAATCTGACGACGACGGAAGGGAGGCCGCCACTGTCATGGAGCAGAGAAGTTCAACCGCCCATGCCGCGGCGACCGACGGTTCAAATGTCGTCCTGAGCGCGGAGCGCATTTCCAAGAGTTTCGGCGGCATCGCTGCCCTGGTCGATGTCGGCTTCGAGCTGCGGCGCGGCGAGGTTCATGCTTTGATGGGCGAGAACGGCGCCGGCAAGTCGACGCTGATGAAGATACTCTCCGGCGTTTATACCGGCTATGAAGGTGCGGTCAGCGTCGATGGCCGTCCGGTCAGCTTCGCCGGCGTGCGCGATGCCGAAGATGCCGGCATCGCCATTATCCACCAGGAGCTCAACCTGGTCCCCGAACTCAGCGTCGCCGACAACATCTTCCTTGGCCGCGAGAAGCTGATCGCCGGGCTGATCGTCGATCGCAAGGCGAGCAGCCGCGCGGCGGCGGCCCTTCTGCAGCGGCTTGGCATCGAACTCGATCCGGAAGCGCGTGTCGGCGCCCTGCGCGTCGGCGAACAGCAATTGGTCGAGATTGCCAAGGCGCTGTCGATGTCGGCACGCATCCTGATCATGGACGAGCCGACCTCGGCGCTGTCGCCAGCCGAATGCCAGCGGCTGTTCCGGATCATCGGCCAGCTTGCCGAGAGCGGCGTCGCCATTGTCTACATCTCCCACCGTATCGACGAGGTCATGCATCTGGCCAGTCGCGTCACCGTGTTTCGCGATGGGCGCCATGTGCTCACCGAGGCGATGGTCAAGCTCGACGAGGACGCCATCATCTCGGCGATGGTCGGTCGCAACCTGCTGGCTTCCTCCCAGGAAGAGCGGCACCCCGGCGGTGAGACCGTGCTTTCGGTTAGCAACCTGGCGCTGTCGAAGCCCGATGCCCATGGCTGGCGGCCAGTGATCGGCGGCGTCAGCTTCGATCTTGCCGAAGGCGAAATACTCGGGATCGGCGGCCTGCTGGGCTCGGGGCGCACTGAGATCCTGGAAGCGATCTTCGGCTCGAGCGATGGCCGCGCCGGCGGTGAGATCCGTGTCGATGGCCGGCTCGTCGATATCCGTTCGCCGCGCGACGCAAGGCGGTTGGGCATCGCATTGGTGACCGAAGACCGCAAGACCCAAGGCCTGCATCTCCAGGCATCGATATCAGACAATGTGGCGCTGCCGCTGGTCGGATCGTTGGCACGCTTCGGCATCCGCTCGCTTGCCGGCGAACAGGGGCTGGCGCGGCAAGCGGTCAAGGCACTCGGCATCCGCTGCCGGGACATCGACCAACCCGCCGGCACGCTATCGGGCGGCAACCAGCAGAAGGTCGTCATCGGCAAGTGGCTGGCGACCAAGCCAAGAGTGCTTTTGCTGGACGAGCCGACGCGCGGCATCGATGTCGGCGCCAAGCGCGAGATCTACGACCTCATCTTCAAGCTGGCGCGGGATGGCCTCGCCATCGCCGTCATCAGCTCCGAATTGCCGGAGTTGCTGCATCTCTCCGATCGCATCCTGGTGATGGCCGATGGCCGCCAGACGGGTATCCTTTCCCGCGACTCCGCCAGCGAGGAAGCCATCATGCGCCTCGCCGCACCCCGTCGAACCATTTCGAGATCCGCTGCATGACTGCCCTGAAACTTCTTTCCCGGACCAAGCTCTATTGGGGTCTGATCGCCATATTCCTGATCGGCGTACTGGCCTCGCCGGTGAGTTCGAAGGGCAACAACATCTTCCTGTCCTATGGCAATCTGCTCGACGTGCTGCGCCAGGTGTCGACCACCGGCCTGATCGCCACCGGCATGACGGCGGTGATCATCACCGGCGGCATCGACCTGTCGGTCGGCTCGTTGATGGCCATCTGCTCGGTGGTCTGCGCCATGCTGCTGACGGTTCCGGGCGTAACGCCGGGCGTCGTGCTGGGCGTGCCGACGGTCGCGCTGGTGGCTCTTTGCCTGGGCTTCGTCGTCACCCGCTTCATCTTCCTCAACCTGGAAAAGTCCCGCGCCGGTACGGATGCCGCCGCGCGCGACGTCAGGCTGGACGGCGTTCGGGGCCTGATCACGCCGGCCGTCGTCGGCGTGGTCCTCTGCGGCCTGTCCCTGTGGTACCTGCTGCCGCAGATCGAACCCAAGTTCGGCGTGCTCGGCGTACTGCTCGTGGCGCCTTGTGTCGGCCTTCTGTTCGGCGCGATCAACGGCTTCATCATCGTTGCCGGGCGGCTGCAGCCCTTCATCGTCACCTTGGCGATGATGGTGACGGCGCTCGGCATCGCCCGTCTGACCGCCGGCCAGAACAATGCTGTGCTGCCGGTCTATACCGGCTCGAATGCCACCGCCGATTTCGAGATGCTGCGCTCGCTGGTGTTCGGCGTCATCCCGATGCCCGGCCTGTTCTTCCTCGGCGCGATCGTCATCTATGGCGCGGTGCTGCGCTTCACGCCTTTCGGGCGCTATGTCTATGCCATTGGCGGCAATGAGGAGGCGGCCCGGCTCTCCGGCATCGCCGCCGGCCGCGTCAAGATCGCCACCTATGCCATATCGGGCCTGCTCGCCGGCATCGCCGCGGTGCTCTATGTCGCGCAGTACCGGCAAGGCAAGCCGGATGCCGGCGCCGGGCTGGAGCTCGACGCCATCGCCGCGGTGGTCATCGGCGGCACCAGCCTGATGGGCGGCCGCGGCAGCCTCATCGGAACGTTTTGCGGCGTACTGATTTTCGGGCTGCTGTCCAACATATTGCAGCTCCACAACATCAATTCGAACCTTCAGCTGGTGCTGAAGGGGATGATCATCATCGGCACCGTGCTCGTCCAGGAGCGCAATGCCGCTGATCTTCTCAGCTATCTGCGTCTGCCCGGCGGGCAAGCGGCGCACAAGGAAACGGCCGCGGCAAAGCGACCGTCGCAAGAGACACCGTCTCTAAATCTTGGAGGAAACAAGAAATGAAACGACGTGACATGTTGAAGCTTGCCGCCATTACCGCGGCCCTGCTGACCACTACCGCGGTTTTGACCAGCAACGATGCCTACGCCCAGGACAAGAAGTGGAAGATCGGCTTTTCGCAGGTGACCACGATCGAACCCTGGCGCGCCCAGTTCAACAAGGACATTCTGGCCGAGGCGGCCAAGCATCCCGAAGTCGAGCTGATCGTCACCGACGGCGAGGACAAGACCGAAAAGCAGGTCGCCGACGTCGAGAACCTGATCCGCCAGGAAGTCGATGCGCTGCTGGTGTCGCCGAAGGAATCCGCCGGCCTGACGGGCGTCGTGCAGCAGGCGATCGATGCCAAGATCCCGGTCTTCGTGCTCGACCGCAATGTCGAAACCAAGGACTACACCCAGTTCGTCGGCGGCGACAACAAGCTGATCGGCCGCGCGGCCGGCGAATATGCCGTCGAACTGCTCGGCGGCAAGGGCAAGGCTTCGGGCAACGTCGTCGAGATCTGGGGCGGCATGGGCACCCAGCCGGCGCATGACCGCCATGACGGCTTCCATGAATTCACCGACAAGGAGCCGGGCATCAAGTACCTGCTCGACCAGCAGTCGGGCGATTGGAAGCAGGACCAGGCCTACAATTTGATGGCCAACGCGCTGAAGAGCAACGAGAAGATCGATCTCGTCTACGGTCACAACGATCCGATGGCCTACGGCGCCTACCTCGCCGCCAAGGATGTCGGCCGCGAGAAGGACATCAAGTTCATCGGCATCGACGGCCTGCCCAACGAAGGCGTGCAAATGGTGAACAAGGGCGAGCTCACGGCGACCTTCACCTATGTCACCCCCGGTGCGGAAGGCCTACGCCAGGCGATCAAGTTCCTCAACGGCGAGAAGGTCGAGAAGACCATCACTTTGCCGACCGAGAAGATCACCAAGGAGAATGCCGCCAAGGTGCTGAAGGACAACGGACTGTAAGTTTTCACGGCAGATAAGCGCCGGCCCAGGTCCAGGTTCTTCGTACCAGGGACAGCTTGGCACCTTTCCTCTCCCCCGTCGAGCGGGGGAGAGGTGTCGAGCGCAGCTCGACGGAGTGGGGGTCGACCCTTGGCGAAAGATTCTTGCCCTGATCGCCTTTCAATATCCGTTGGCGGCGGTTGCCAGGTGGTTCCCCCACTCCGTCGCTGCTTCGCAGCGCCACCTGCCCCCTCCGGAGGGAGAGGAAAGGATTTTGCTGCCGCACCTACGCCAGCTTCGCCAACAATTTCATGAAGATGGCGATCTCCTTGGCCGTGAGCGGCGCCAAGGTTTCCTCCGTAATCTCGCGGGCCAGCGGGATCAGGCGCTCGATCGCGTCGCGGCCTTGCGCGGTGAGGTTGACCAGCAGCCGCCTTTTGTCGATCTCATGCTTGGAAAGCTCGACCAGGCCGCGCGCCTTCAGCCTGTCGATGACGCCCTTGACCGTTGCCGCGTCCATGGCGATCAGCGTGCCGAGCTGGTTCTGCGAGGTTTCGCCGACGTCGCGCAGTTTGGCCAGTGCCGCGAATTGCGGCGGCGTCAGATCGCCGATATGCGCGGCAAAGATCGAGACGTGGCGCTGGTGTGCCTTGCGCAGAATGAAGCCGACCTGCTCCTGCAAGCGATAGTCGTTTTCGTCAGGCTCTTCGGCCTCGACGAGCTTGAGCAAATTGTCCTCGGCGCTCATCGCAGCCCGTCCCAAGCCTTGATATCCCCGGCGGCCAGACCGCCCATGCGGTCGTGCACGCGCGGGCCGCAGGTCATGGCGAGGCAGAACAGGATCTCATCCGGGCGCGGGCCGTCGCTGACGCCGACTTCCATGGCGTCGAAATGGCTGCGCACATAGGCGGCGTTGATGTGGCCGAGCGGCACATCCAGCCGCGAGCCGAAGGCGCCGACCTTCTTGGCCGAAGGCACGATCGCCTTGGCGTCGCCGAGCCGCTCACGCATGGCATAGCCGCCCGGCACATGCCAGAGCGCGCCGTGCTCGAGTTCACCCGATGTGCCGACGATGGCGCCCTTGCCGTAGCCGTCGATCAGCTTGACGTCGCCGCCGAGGGCCGCGATCAGCCGGTCTGCGAGCAGCAAGCCGAGCGGCTTCAGATCGTCCATGGCGCTCTGCAAATCCTCGACATAGCGCCCGGCGAAGGGGTTCTTCACCAGCGCCATGGCGGCGGCGCGGCGGCGCGGCACTTTGGCCGCCGGCCCGCCCTCGTGAAAGATCTCTTCGGTCAGAACCACGATCTTGCGGATCGGAAACTCAGGCATGGGCAACTTCCTTCCCTGGACTTTTGTGGGGCGCGGCAAGCGCCATGGAACCATCGATGCGGCTCTGGCCAGCAAGGAACAGTGCCGATGCGGCGATCAATCCCCTGCGGCGGAAATCTTCGGCAACGGCAAGTCCGCTGTCCAGCGCCGCGGCAATCTCGGTTGGAGAAAGCGGGCCGACCTCTTGCGTCACCAACCTGTCGCCAAGGTCATTGTCCGGCGCCAGATCATGCGCGGGCACGCGCCGAATGGCCGGGTGGCCGGGCAAGTCGACGGCATTGGCGATCAACGTCGCGGCTGCATCGGCTTCGGCGCCGGTCCGCGCCAGCACCGTGATGGCGTCGGCTATGCCCAGGGAAAACGAGCGTCCGCGCCAGCCGCTGGTGGCGACGCCGCGTACGCCATCCCCGGCGCCGATGGCGATGCGGTCGGCAAGGCCGTGGCCAGTCCCGGCAATGGCAAGGGTTATCGACTGGCCGGCACCGAGATGAATCGCGCTGTCGCCGCCATTGTTGACATAGGCGCGGTCCAGCCGGCGACCCGAAAGCAGCGCTTCAAGTGTTTCGTCGGCTACCGAACCGGCGACGGCGGCCATCGGCGTGATGAAGTCTTGCGCCAGCGGCGCGGCCGCCGCCTCCATGCGCCGCGCTGTTGGACCGGCGAAGCTGCGTGAATGGAGGCTCGCTGGCCGCCGAAGTTCGGCCAATTCCTCCACCAGTTCGGGCAGGATGGTCTGGAATCGCGCCACGGCCTGCTCATAGGCCTGCCGGCATTCGCGCGCTTCCCCAAAAACCTCGACGATCAGGTCGATCGGCCCGTGGTTGAGATGCAGCCGCTTGCCGTCCTGCAGCCAATGCGCTTGTGGGCCGTTCATCGTCCGGCCCCGTCCGAGCCGGCGCGGCGCAATTGCGCCAGCGGCGGCCATGGGTTGCCGACCGCGGCACCCGTGCCATGGCGCGGATTGAGGTACTCGCCGCCCTTGGCGACGATATCGTCGAGGCTGCGGATCTCGGCTTCGTAGCCGCCGAGCCTGACATAGTCGTCGCGGCGCAAGGTGAATTCGATCGGCGCCACCAGTGCCGGCGTCGGCACATAGCCGAAGGCGTTTTCCGGCACCCGTGTGACGTCGACCATCAGCGTGATGCCGCCGCCTGGCCAGACATAGACCGGCGCGCCGCCCACGGTGACGTAGGTGGTCAGGCCTTGCACCGAGCGGGTGAGATTGACCGGATTTTCAGTGACGCCGGCGCGCAGCGAGCCGCCGGCGCCGCCAATGAACAGCACGGTGCACAATGCCGGCTCGCAATTGTCCTCGATCAGCTCGACGGACTTCTGCAGCCGTTCGGGAAACGGTTTTTGGACCGGCTTCAAGTCGTCGTCGAGCTCGTAATAGGCGAACTGTTCGCCGGTGGTCGAAACCATCAGCAGCGACAGGCCGGGCCGCGCGCCCTTCTTGGCATTCCATTCGCCAAGGATCGACAGCGGGTCGGAAATACTGGTGCCGCCCCAGCCAAGGCCGGGCTCGGACACCTTGAAATAGCGGCCCGGCGTCGAACGGCGACCGATGATTTTTATGCCGGTGTCATGCCAGCCCAGCACCTTGCCAGCCTGGTGTTCGGAAACGACGCCGGTAATGTGGTCGTCGACCACCACCACCTCGTCAACCAGTCCGCGCCATTGCGTGGCGAACATGCCGATCGTGGCCGAGCCGCAGCCGACGCGCATGCGGTGTTCCTGCTTGCCGTCGATGACAGGCGGTTTGCCGGCTTCGACGATGATGGTGGCGCCGCCGTCGATTGCAAGTTCCACCGGCTTGCGATTGCACAAATCGAGCAGCGCATCACAGGTGGCGCGGCCTTCGGCCTTGGAACCGCCGGTCAGATGATGCACGCCGCCCAGCGACAGCATTTGCGAGCCATATTCGCCCGTGGTGACATGGCCGATCGCCTCGCCTTGCGATCGCACGACAGCCGTTTCGGGTCCGATATGACGGTCGGTGTCTATCTTCACCTTGACGCCGCAGTAGGAGAAGATGCCTTCGGTGACGACAGTGACGAGATCGACACCCTCGACTTCCTGGCTGACGATGAACGGAGCCGGCTTGTAGTCGGGATAGGTGGTGCCCGCGCCGATGGCGGTGACGAAGCGGCGGCCGGTGTTGACCAGTTCGCCGTCCCACGCTTCGCCTTCGGCTACGAAAGGCACCACGGCGGCGCCGGTCTCGGAGGCATGGTCGAGGATGGTCAGCGGGTCCATCCGCACGATCCTGCCGCCGATATTGCCGTAGCGGTCGCAAGCGCCGGTGCGGCCATCCAATATGTAGCACATGACCGGGCAGGCATCGCAGCGGATCTTTTCCGCCACCAGCTTCTCGCCGGGATCATGCGTCTCAAAACGCTCGGCAAGCTCGCTCATTGGCGCGCCTCCTTCTCGCGGATGGCGGCACGGATACGTGCCGGCGTCGCCGGAATCTTGGTGACCAGGACACCTGTGGCGTGGCGAATGGCGTTGAGAATCGCCGGCGCCGTCGGGATCAGCACATGCTCGCCCAGGCCCTTGGCTCCGAACGGCCCTTCCGGATCCGGAACTTCGATCAGGATGGTCTCGATCGGCGGCACGTCGCCGATGGTCGGAATGAGATAGTCGTGCAGATTCTCGGTGCGGCCGGGGATATACTCCTCCATCAGCGCCATGCCGATGCCTTGCGCGATGCCGCCTTCGATCTGGCCCTCGACCAGCAGCGGATTGATCGCCTTGCCGACATCGTGCGCGGCGGTGATCTTGATCAGCTTCACCGTTCCGAGCTTGAGATCGACCTCAAGCTCGGCGATCTGTGCGCCATAGCCATAGACTGCATAGGGTTTGCCCTGGCCCTTGGCGTCGAGCGGCAGCGTCGGCGGATCGTAGGTCTCCTCGGCGCGGAAGACGAAGCCGTCGGCATCCGCGTCAAGAGTGGCAAGATCGATGCGGCGCGCGGCCTCGCCTTCGCGGATGACGATGGCAGGCCCGTCCAGCCGGAGGGATGCCTTTTCGGAAACATTGGCAAAGCGCAGGATGTCTTCGCGCAAGGCACGGCCGGCTTTCTCCGCCGCCTTACCGGTGACGAAGGTCTGGCGCGACGCGGACGTCTTGCCGGCGTCGGGGCTGATTGCCGTATCGGCGCTCTTCAGCCTAAATTTCTCCAGCGGCAGGCCGAGTGCATCGGCGCAGATCTGGGTGATGACAGTGTTCGAGCCCTGGCCGATATCGACGGCGCCCTGGTGCAGGATGACGTCGCCCGAAGCGGCGATGCCGACCCGGATGGTCGACGGATTGGGCAGTGAAGTGTTGCCGCAGCCATACCAGCATGACGCGACGCCAACGCCGCGCTTTCTATCCACCGTGGCGTTATTGAATGCATCCGCATCGACCTTCGCCCGTGTCCAATGCGGCCGCAGGGCTTCCAGGCACTCGGCAATGCCGACGCCGGAGTCCAGCCTCTGCCCGGTAACCGTTTCGGAGCCGTTCCGAAGGCAGTTCTTCAGCCGAAACTCGAGCCTGTCCATGCCGAGCCTGCCGGCCAGCTCGTCATAGAGCGTCTCCTGCATGATCGTCGCCTGCGGCACGCCGAAGCCGCGGAAGGCTCCGGAGATTGGGCCGTTCGTGTGGATGGCCCGGCCTTCTGCCCGGTAGTTCGGCGTCGTATAAGGTCCTGAGGCATGCACCGGCACGCGATTGGCGACGGTCGGCCCCCAACTGGCATAGGCGCCGGTGTTGAAATCGCCATCGAAAATCATGCCGGTGACATGGCCGTCGGCATCGGCCCCGATGGTCGCCTTCATCTCGGCCGGATGACGCTTGGTCGTCGATATCATCGATTCGTTGCGCGTGTAGGTGAGCGCCGCCGGCCGGCCGGTCTTCAAAGCCACAAGGCCGATCAGCGGCTGCAGCGACACATCGAGCTTCGAGCCGAAGCCGCCGCCGGTAGCGGTCGGCACGATGCGCACCTTGTCGACGGGCAGGCCAAGCACCTTCGCTGTGTCGTCGCGGTCCATATAGGGCGCCTGGGTGCAGGCGACCACGACCAGCGTGTCACCATCCACATAGGCATAGCCGGCTTCCGGCTCGATATAGGCGTGCTCGACATAGGAGGTGTCGATCGCGCCCGAGACCGTGATCGCTGCTCCGGCGAGTGCCGCTTCGGGATCGCCGCGTTCGACAAAACCGGAGGTGAGCAGGTTGACCGGACGGCGGTCATGAATCAGCGGCGCGCCATCGGCCTGCGCTTCGCCGGGCCGCAGGAGATGCGGCAACTCGGTCCAGCGGATTGGGAAATCCGACAGGTCGAGATCGAGGATGGCCTCGCGCTCGCCGGCGACCAACGCCACCGCCTCGCCGCGCAGGCGAGCAAACCCTTCGGCCAGCGCCGGCTGGTCGGCAAACGGGCCGATAACGCCGAAACAGTTCTTTCCGGGAATATCGGCGGCGGTGAAGACGCCGGCTATGCCATGATGCTCTTTCGCCCAGCCGTCGAGGTCACCGAAGGCGAAACTGGCGTGATAGTGCGGCGAGCGGACCACGAGCACGCAAAGTGCATCGGCGGGGAAGGAATCGCCGCCGAATTTTTCAGCCCCGGTGACTTTTGGTGCGCCATCCAACCTGATGGGCGAGGAGCCCACAGCATGGCCCGATTGAGGCAGACGGAAGTCGAGGTCGTCGGCTTGGCGGGAGGCATCCATCACCGCCGCGATGATCTTCCGATAGCCCGTGCAGCGGCACAAAATACCGCCCAGGGCATCCTGCACTTCCGTCTCGGTTGGGCTGGGTCTCTTGTCCAGCAGCGCGGTTGCCGCGACCAGCAAGGCCGGCGTGCAGATGCCGCATTGCGCCGCGCCATGGGAGAGGAAGGAGGCCTGCAATGCCGACAGCCGGCCATTGGCGAGCCCTTCGATCGTCGTCACCGATGTACCAGCGGCGGATGCTGCCGACATCAGGCAAGCGCAGACGGGATCGCCGTCGACCAGCACCGTGCAGGCGCCGCAATCGCCGGCGTCGCAGCCCACCTTGGTGCCGGTCAACAACAATTCGTCGCGCAGCACCGAGGACAATCGGCGTAGCGGCGGCACATTGACCGAGACGGCAGCGCCGTTGACCGCGAAGGCGATGTCGGCGCGCTCAGGGCCGATGCCAGCGCGAACTCCGCCGAGATCGGGCAGAGTTTTATCTACTTCAGGCAGAATCTGGCTCATGCCGCCACCATCTCGTTCGTCTGTCCGCAGGCCATCAGCACGGCGCGGGCGACAATCTCGCGCACCGCATCGAGCCGATATTCGGCGCTGCCGCGCACATCGGCGATCGGTGACAGCTCGGTCATCGGCGCGGACTGGATCGCAGCGGCGAGCCCACGATCCGCCGGCAATCCCAGCAACGCGGCTTCGACGCCGGCAAGCCGCTTGGCCACCGCCGAACAGGAGCCGACGGCGACGGCCACGTCCGCAAGCATTCCATTTTCCACGACGAGCCGTGCAGCCACCATGGCGATGGAAATAACGAGATAGCGGCGCGCGCCGAGCTTGACGAAAGCCGACGTGCCGGCAGGCTTAGGCACCCGGATGGTTGTGACCATCTCGCCCGGCTGCAACGCCGTGCGGCGGTTGCCGAGAATGAAGTCCGGTAAGGGCAGATGGCGCGTCGCGGCCGCCGAACGCAATTCGACCTCGGCATCCAGGACCAGCAGGCCCGGCACGCCATCGGCCGCTGGAGAGGCGTTGCAGAGATTGCCGGCGACCGAGGCGACGTTCTGGATCTGCACCGAGCCGACCTCGCGCGCCGCCTGCTTCAGCGCATCGAAAGCGGGTGGCAAGGGATGGCGGATGATATCGGTCCAGGTCGTCCGCGCCCCAATGACCCAGTGGCTGCCGGTTTCGCCAATGCCGCGCAATGCCGCGAGGCCGTTGATGTCGAGAACGTCGTCGCGAAAGGGCCTGGCGCCCTGCGCCGGATAGAAATCGGTGCCGCCGGCAAGGATACGCCAGGCGCCCTCGCCAAGCAGAGCGAGCGCCTCGTCGACCGTGGTGGGTTTCGCGTAACGGATCACGCTTTGCCTTCCAGAAAGAGGCCTGTCAGAACCGGTACTTCGAAATTCTCCGGCGTCAGTACCGGGCAAAATTCATTCGTATGCAAATGATATCAAGCCCGTGGGAATTGTCAAAGCCGGAGTTTGCCGAAACTTGGCCGGCACGCATTGTCATGCTGCCAGAGGTTGACGCAGCCGGCCATCTGGTCAAGTTTCTGCGTCCGGTCGCGTCAGCGGCATTTTTTCACTGAAGCGCACTCCCGCGACAACCAAGAGGAAGCCCATGGCCGACGAAGCGCTTGTTGTCATCGACCTGCAGAACGACTTCTGCCCTGGCGGCGCGCTGGCGGTGGCCGGCGGCGACGAAATCGTGCCGCTGGTCAACGATTTGATCCGGCGAACCGATCATGTCGTGCTGACGCAGGACTGGCACCCCGCCGGCCATTCGAGCTTTGCCTCCAGCCATCCGGGCGCGCAGCCTTTCACGATGATCGACATGCCCTATGGCCAGCAGACATTATGGCCGGATCACTGCATCCAAGGCAGCCTCGGTTCGGATTTCCACTCCGGCCTCGCCTGGACCAAGGCCGAACTCGTCCTCCGCAAGGGATTTCGGCCTGCGATCGACAGCTATTCGGCCTTTTTCGAGAACGACCGCGCGACGCCGACCGGCCTCGCCGGCTATCTCAGGGAACGCGGCATCGACACGCTGACCCTGGTCGGCCTGGCGACCGATTTCTGCGTCGCCTTCTCGGCGCTTGACGCCGTCGGCCAAGGCTTCAAGACCACCGTGCGGCTCGATGCCTGTCGCGGCATCGATCTCAACGGTTCGGTCGAGACGATGCTGGCGAAAATGAGCGACGCCGGCGTGACGCTTGAAGATCACGCGGCGGACTGAACGGGGCATGGGGGGGTCGAGGGGGTTTTTGCCGGCTTGGATAGGCGCGGGCGTTGTCATCGCCTTCGCCATGCTGTTGCCTGCACAGGCGCTGGCGGCGGAAGAACGTGGCCTGCCCGGCGCCTCGATGTCGCTGTGGTGGGCGTTGCCTTTCGCCGGCCTGCTGCTGTCGATCGCCACCGGTCCGCTGCTCTTCCATCATGTCTGGGAGCACCACTGCGGCAAGATCGCGGCCCTTTGGGCGGCGCTGGTGGTCGTGCCTCTGGCATCGGCTTTCGGTGCTGCCGCCGCGAGCGAGGCGGTGCTGCATGCCCTGCTCACCGAATACATGTCCTTCATCATCCTGCTTTTCGCGTTGTTCACCATTTCGGGCGGCATTCTGGTAGCCGGCAACATTCACGGCACGCCGCTGGTCAATGCCGGGCTGCTTCTGATCGGAGCGCTGCTGGCCTCGGTCATCGGCACGACCGGAGCCTCGATGATCCTGATCCGGCCGATCATCCGCGCCAATGACGCCAGGCCGTTCAACGCCCATGTCATCGTTTTCTTCATCTTCCTGGTTTCGAACATAGGCGGATCGCTGACGCCGCTCGGCGACCCTCCGCTGTTCGTCGGCTTCCTGCGTGGCGTCGATTTCTTCTGGACCACCGCGAACCTCTGGCGCGAGACCTTTTTCGTTGGCGGCGTGGTGCTGGTGGTGTTCCTGGCGACCGACATCATCGTGCACCGGCGCGAGGCCGGCGCCCCGAAGATCAAGGATCCGACACCGGATACGAAGATACGCATCCGCGGTCTGGCCAACATCCCGCTGCTGGCCGGCGTCATCGGCGCCATCCTGCTTTCCGCCACCTGGAACCCCGGCGTGAGCTTTTCCATCCAAGGCGTCAGCCTCGAACTTCAAAACCTGGTGCGCGATGCCCTCATCCTGGCGCTGGCCTTCGTTTCGCTAGCGGTTTCACGCAAGCAATACCGCGAGGCGAACGGCTTCAATTGGGAGCCGATATCGGAAGTGGCGAAACTGTTTGCCGGCATTTTCATCTGCATCGTGCCGGTCGTCGCCATCCTCAGGGCCGGTCACGACGGCGCGCTGGCGCCGCTGGTCGCGCTGGTCACCTCGTCCTCGGGCGAGCCCATCGACCTCGCCTATTTCTGGCTGACCGGGGCACTGTCGTCCTTCCTCGACAATGCCCCCACCTATCTGGTGTTCTTCGAACTCGCCGGCGGTGACCCGCGGCACCTGATGGGTGATCTTGCCTCGACATTGGCGGCGATCTCGGCGGGTGCCGTGTTCATGGGCGCCAACACCTATATCGGCAATGCCCCCAACTTCATGGTCTATGCCATCGCCAGGCAGCGCGGCGTCGGCATGCCCAGCTTCTTCGGCTACATGCTGTGGTCGGGGCTGGTGCTGATCCCGACATTCTTGATCGCCGGTTTTCTGTTTTTCGGCTGATCAGCCCACGCCGACATAGCGCCTGACAGCCGACGGGTCGGCGCGCAGGTCCTCGACATCGGCCGTCTCGCGGTTGCGACCGTTCTCGATAAAGCAAACCCGGTCGGCGACGGACAGCACCGCATCGACCCGCTGTTCGACCAGGATGGTCGAGACGCCCATGCCGCGCAGCTTCGACACCGTCTCGCGAATTTTTGCGATCATCGACGGCATCAGCCCCTCGGTCGGTTCGTCGAGCAAAAGCACCTGGGGTTCCAGGCAGAGCGCGCGCGCCATGGCCAACATCTGCTGCTCGCCGCCGGACAAGGTGCCCGAACGCTGCCTGAGCCGCTGGCGCAGCAGCGGGAAAAGGTCGAGGACGTTTTCCCGCACCGCCTTCCCCTTGCCTCGGGCCATCAGCCCGATCTCGATGTTTTCCGCCACCGTCATCTCGGCGAACAGCCGCCTGCCTTGCGGCACATAGGCGACACCGGCCTTCGGCACCTCATGCGCCGGCAGCCCGGTCAATTCCTGGCCGCCGAGCCTGATCGAACCGGCGCTGGGCGGGACAAGGCCCATGATAGCCTTCAGCATCGTCGTCTTGCCGGCGCCGTTGCGGCCGAACAGGCACAGCACCTCGCCCCTGTTCAGCACCAGGTCGAGGCCGTAGAGCACCTGGACCTCGCCATAGAAACAGTCCAGTCCCGAGATGGTGAGCGCTTCGGAGTTTGCCGCGGTCACGGGGCCGTCCCCAGATAGGCTTCCTGCACCGCCGCGTTTTCGCGGATCGCCTCGGGTGTGCCTTCGGCCAGGATCTTGCCGGCGTTGAAGACCGTGATGCGGTCGGCCAGCTGCATGACGACGGGCATGTTGTGCTCGATCAGGAGCACCGTGGCGCTGTTGGCGATGTCGCGCACAAGTGCGATGAAATTGTCGATCTCGCTGTCGGCCAGCCCCTGCGTCGGCTCGTCGAGGATCAGCAGGCGCGGTTTCAGCGCCAGGCCCATCGCCACCTCCAGCAGCCGCTGGTGGCCATAGGACAACTGCCCGGCCGGCATATGGGCGCGGTCGGCCAGGCCGGTGCGTTCGAGCGCCGACATGACGCCTGCCTTGATCGCGCCCTTCGAAAGGCCATCGCTCAGCGTGAGCTGCACCGGCAGCGCGACATTGTCGTAGACCCTGAGGTTGGCGAAGACGCTGGTGATCTGGAAGGTGTAGGCGATGCCCCGCCGCACCCTGGCGTAGGCCGGCAGGCCGGTAATGTCGGTGCCGTCGAAGATGATCGCCCCCGAAGACGGCTGGATGCGGCCGCTGATCAGGCTGACGAATGTCGTCTTGCCGGCCCCATTGGGCCCGATGACGGCGCGGATCTCGCCCGGCACCAAGGTGAAATCGACACTGTCGACCGCGCGCAGGCCGCCGAAATTGCGCGATAGGCCTTTCGTCGTCAGAAGAGGTGTCATGGCAGCCACCCGAGCCAGCGCTGGCGGATGGTGCCCAAAATGCCTTTCGGAAAAAACAGCACCAGCAGAATGAGCGCGATGCCGACGATCAGCAGATAGGCCGAGGTGTAGCCGCTGGTGATGTCGATGACATAATACATGAACAGCGTCCCGAGCAGCGGCCCGAGCGTGGTGGCCGCGCCGCCGAGCAGCACCCAGAGCAGCGGCAGGATCGAGTACTGCACCGAAGCGAAACTCGAGCCGACATAGCCGAACAGCAACGCGTAGGCAGCGCCCGAAGCAGCGCAGATCGTGCCGGAGACAAGCACGGCGACGAGCTTGTTGGAGAACGTATCATAGCCGAGCATCTTCGTCCGCTCCTCGTTCTCGCGGATGGCGACCAGCACGCGGCCATATCTGGAGCGGACGGTCGCCAGCGTGACGAACAGCACGAGTGAGAACAATACCAGTGCAACCATATAGCGGACAGTCGGGTTGGTGAGGTCGAATGATGTCGCGCCAAGGGACAGAAAACGCGCCGGCTGCGGCACCACCATGCCCTGATCGCCGCCGGTCCATGCCGCGAAGTAGAGGATAACCAGGTAAAACACTTGGGCGAACATCATGGTGACGATCATGAAGGCGACGCCCGTGGTGCGCAGCGCCAGGAAGCCGATCACCAGCGAAAGAACGACACCACAGCCGAGACCTGCGGCGAATGCCGCCGGCACGCTCCAGCCGAGATGGATGACCGTAAGGCCGGCGCCGTAGAGCCCGGCGGCAAAGAACATGGCGTGGCCGAGGCTGAGCAGGCCGACATAGCCGAACAGCATGTTGTAACCCATGGCGAAGACCGCCAGCACCAAGATACGGGCAAGCAGGCCGTGATAATAGTCCGGCAGCAGGAAGTTCAGCGCGAAGAGCAGCGCGATGACGCCGATATGCAGGCCATAGGCTTTTGCCGGCGAAGCTTCGCTCATCGCGCGGCCGTTCCGAACAGGCCTTGTGGCCGGAATACCAGCACCATGGCGACCAGCAATGTGGCTATGATTTTGGCCAGGGTCGGCGAGAAGAACATCGAGATGATGCCATCGGAAAGGCCGATCAGGACGGCGGCGACGACGGAGCCGCGCAGCGAGCCGAGACCGCCGATGATGACCACGATGAACGACAGCAGCAGCGGGTCCTGTCCCATCAGATAATGCGCCTGGCTGATCGGCACGATAAGCACCGCGGCGAGGGCCGCCAGCATGGCGCCAAGCGCGAAGACGCCGCCATAGACGCGGCCGACAGGAATGCCGAAGGCCTGCGCCGTCTCGCTGTCATACTGTGTGGCGCGCATCACGAGGCCGATCTTGGTCCGCGTCAGCACCAGCCATGTCGCGATCAGCAGGAGCGCCGATGCGGCGATGATCGAGAGCTTGTAGCCGGAATAGCCGAACCACGGCAAAAGGATGCGGTAGCTGAAGGGCGGCTCTACGGGCCGCGCCTCTGGACCATAGAAGGTCAGGGCCAGCTGCTGGATGATGTAGAGCATGCCGATGGTGGCCACGATGGTGGCTTCCGGATTGTAGTTGAGCCGGCGCAGCACTAGCCGCTCGGCAATCAACGCAATGGCGCCGACGATCAGTGGCGCAATCACCAATGCCGCCAGGAAGCCGAGCGCCGGATGGCCGCCGATTGCGGTGGTGATCGCCCAGGCGAGCACGGCGCCGAGCATGAAGAACTCGCCATGGGCGACATTGACGACGCGCATGACACCGAACACCAGCGACAGGCCAAGCGCCGTCAGCGCCAGCACGGCCGAGGTGACCAGGCCTTCGAGGGCGGCGAGGAGGAGGTGGGGACCGAAGTGCATCGGCTATGCACCGGCGGATGCGCGAAGCACCCCCCTCTGGCCTGCCGGCCATCTCCCCCTCAAGGGGGAAGATTGGCAGTTTCTGCGATGGCGGCCATTTACCGGCTTAGGCATTTGGCGAAAGCGGCGGGGACAGCCAATCTCCCCCCTTGAGGGGGAGATGTCCGGCAGGACAGAGGGGGGTGGCTTGGCGCTCACGTTTGCTGGAGGAGCTAGGCCTAGAGCGCCTGCTTCGTATAATCCCCCTCGGCCTCGTAAAGCCCGTCCTCGATCTTGGTCTTGTGCACGACCTTGAGCTTGCCGCCTTCGACCTTGGAGATGTTCTGGATGCCGAAACACTGGTGGATCTTGCCGTTGAAGGTTTTTGCGCCCTGCGGGTGCTCGGGGCCTTCGGCGAAGGCGGTCAGCGCCTCGGTCGCCTCGACCAGCTTGGCGCGGTCTTCCGGGCCCTTGTAGCCGGCATCCTCCATCGCTTTCTTGACGACATAGAGCGTCTCCCAGCACCCGAACATGTGGGCGGCGGTGGAGACGTCCTTGGGATCGCCGACGGCCGCACCATTGTCGTCGATGCCGACGGCGGCGCGATAGGCTTTCTGCGCCTCGGAATCATCGGGCTGCGCATAGCGCGGAGAGCCTTCCCAGAAATGGCTGCCGTCGAGGAATTCCAGCCCGGGGCTGTTGATGTCGACGGCCTCCAGCGAATCGATGAAGCCGAACAGCTGCGGCCGGTTGGAGCCGTAGAACTCGCCGAGCTCCTTGACGAAGGTGAGCACGGCCGGACCGACCATGACGTGGTAGATCACCTCGGTCTCGGCCGGGATCTGCGGAAAATATTTGGTGAAGGACGATTCCGTCGGCGGGATGGCGATCTGGGCGATGACGTCGGCGCCCTGCGCCTTCAGTGCCGGCGGCAGGTAATCGCGGTGGTCGTAGCCGAAGGCGAAATCGGGGAAGATCTGCGTCACCTTCTTGCCGGCATTGGCCGCGATCCAAGGCGCCATCGATTGGATCTGGCTCTTCACATCGGTAATGCCGGGCTGGAAGACGTAGCGGTTGAGCTTGGTCGAGGCGACGTGATGGCCCTCGCTGACGACGAAGTAGGGCATCTTGGCTTCGCCGGCGGCGGGTGCCGAGCCGATAACGACGTGCGAAAACAGCGTGCCGAAGACGATGTCGGTCTTGTGCTGAGTGGCGAACTTGCCGACAACCTCGGCGCCGCGGCCCGGATCGGTGCCGTCATCCTCGATGATAACCTCGACCTGGCGGCCATTGATGCCGCCGGCGGCGTTGATCGCCTTGACCGCCGCGGCGGTAGTCTTCTCGTACCAGCGGCCATAGGCGGCGCCGATGCCGGTGCGGTGCGACTGGAAGCCGATCTTGATCGGCGCCGAGCTCTGCGCCTGGGAATAGCGGACGAAGCCTGGCGCCACGGCAAGGCCAGCGCCGGCAGCCAGTCCTTTCAGCGCGGTGCGGCGGGTGAAACCGGTCTTGGAGAGATCGAAAAACCCATTCTTGTCAGTCACGGCAGTTCCCCTGTCTTTTGAGTTTTGACCAATGGCTGGAACGTAGCATGCCCATCTTTGCAGATGGGCAAAATTGCATGTGTACAAACTAAATCACCAAAGTCCGGACACGGCAATGCCGGTTCCCTAGGGGAATCCCGATTTATTTTCCAGCGCAACCGGCTCAGCCGACCGTCGGGGTTGCAAGCAGCCAGAGACCGAAGACGGTGTAGGCGATCATAAGCAAGGTAAGCGGGAACTGGCTGAGCATGGCGCGGGCGGGCTGCGGGTGCATCCGCCAGGCAAAGCCGTGGGCGACGAGGACGGCCAGCACGTGTCCAAGAACGATGGCCCCGGCCTGGACATTCCACAGCCACCAGGCTGAGTCCGCGCCGGCAGCGATACCGGCTTCGATCTGCATGTCGGCGGTGCCAAACAGGTTCCAGCCTAGCGCGAACGGGTCGGACAGGGAGGCAAGCGCATATTGGCCGTCGACCAGCAATGCCGTCAGATAGTGGGCCACATGATAGGCAAGCGCGATCGGCACGATCGACCAGACCAGCAGCCCCGCGGCTTGGCCGAATGATCGATCGCTGCCGGCAAGCCGCTGGCCGAGCCAGACGGCGAAAAGGAACACCGCTGCCAGCAGTACGAAAGCCAGGACCAGTCCCAAGCTGCCGCTGCCGATCACCGCTGTGCGGCCGGGGAATTCGAGCGGATTGATGCCGAACAGGCCGAGCCAGAAGAAGGTTTTCGACAGGCCGTCGAAGGACACTGACGACAGGGCCAGCAGCAAGAACGCGATGCCGCTGGGTGGCAACGGCTCGGCGGCTGAAAGCTTGGCGCCCGGCCAGCACAGGCCAAGCCGGCCGGTTTTGTTACGCTCGACGATTGCGAAACGCACCACCATCGAGAAGAAGATCGTCAGGAACTCGCCGCTGCGACTCCATTGCCGATGTCCGAACACCAGCATGGCGAGGAAAGAGAACAGCCAGTAGAGACCGGCGGCCCAGGCCAGCCGCGCCGGATCGTCGGGCGCCGGATCGATGAGTTCGAACCAGGCAAAGGCGAAAAACAATATCACTACCGGCCAGCAGCCAAGCCAGCGGGGAAAGCGCCATGCACCCTCGTCGCCTCTGCTAAACAGGCATGAGATGACCTGCCATGGCCCATACCACGGGTTGAGCCAAGACCAGAGATCGCCGAACACGCCTTGCAGCGGCGTGATGCCGGCCCACAGCAAGGTCCAGATCATCAGCGGCAGCGGGTTGGACAGCGGGTCGCGGCTGCCGAAAACGCCGGCGGCGAGTAGAATTGCAAAGCCGGCAAAGGAGATCAGGCTGATGACGGGACGGGCGCTGTCGCCGAGGGTGAGCAGCGGCAGGCGGCGGCGCCAGAAACGCTGAAGCCTTTCCGCCGGCAACAGCGCCAGCACCAGAAAACTGATTGCCACGGCAAAAGCGCCTCCGATCAGATAATAGCCGGTCGGCAGAAGCAGGACATGGCCACGGGCGGAGGCATGGGCGAAGGACGGGGTGGGGAGGAGGGCGAGGACTGCTACGAGAACCAGCATCAGACGCTGACGCTCTACGGCGGGCGCCAAGGAACTCATGCTATCCAAGATTGCCATCTTGGCTGGCCCTGCCCACCACTCACACCTTGACCAGTTGCTCCACGCGATCCTTTTCCCCAAAAATGCGCAGATACCGCTCGATCTCCTTGAGATCGCCGGTCGCCTTGGCCGGATTGTCGGAGAGCTTGACCGCTGGCCGGCCGTTGGCCTCGGTGACCTTGCAGACCAGCGATATGGCGTCGAGGCTGTCGGTTGCCGTAGGCGCGCAGCCCTCGAAATCATTGGTCAGGTTCGTGCCCCAGCCGAAGGACATGCGCACCTTGCCCTTGAAGTGGCGGTAGGTTTCCTCGATGGTCTCGACCTCGAGCCCGTCGGAGAAGATCAGCAGCTTCTGCTTGGGGTCCTTGCCCTTCTCGCGCCACCAGGACAGGATCTTCTCGCCGCCCTCGATCGGCGGCGCGCTGTCGGGGCGGAAGCCGGTCCAGTCGGCCACCCAGTCCGGCGCGTCGCGTAGGAACGAGGCGGTGCCGAAAGCGTCGGGCAGCACGATCAGCAAATTGCCGCCATAGTAGCGCTGCCAGTCCTGCAGTACCTTGTAGGGAGCCTGCTTCAATTCCTTTTCCGAATTGGCCAGCGCCCCAAACACCATCGGCAGTTCATGCGCGTTGGTGCCCAGCGCTTCGAGATCGTTGTCCATGGCCAGAAGCACGTTGGAGGTGCCGGTGAAAGCCTCGCCAATGCCTTCCTTGAGCGCCTCGACGCACCAGCGCTGCCATAGGAAGGAATGGCGTCGGCGCGTGCCGAAGTCCGAAATGCGGATGCCGGGCAATGCTTTCAGCCGTTCGGTCTTGGCCCACATCTTGGACTTGGCGCGGGCATAGAGCACATCGAGTGCGAAGGGCCCGAAGGCCCGCATGGCCGCGCGTGACCGGAGTTCGTTGATGATGGCGAGCGCCGGGATCTCCCAGAGTGTGGCGTACATCCACGGGCCGCTGAAGGAGAGCTCGTATTGGCCATCGCGCTTGGAGAGTTCATAGTCAGGCAAGCGGAAGCCTTCCAGCCAGGCGAGGAATTCCGGCTCGAAAATCTGCTTGCGGCCATAGAAATTGTTGCCGCCGAGCCAGATCATCTCCTTCTTGGAGAAGCGCAAGGTACGGGCATGGTCGAGCTGCTCGCGGAGTTCGCCTTCGTCGATATCGTCGGCCAGCCGCACGGATGTGGTGCGGTTGATCAGCGAGAAGGTGGTCTCGACCTTGGGGTACATGCCCCAGATCATCTGCAGCATCAGCAGTTTGTAGAAATCCGTGTCGAGCAGGCTGCGCACGATCGGGTCGAGCTTCCAGGTGTGGTTGTAGACACGCCGCGCAATATCGGTCTTAGCCATGTTTCAACACTGCCTTCGCTGCCTGCTATCCACAACCGCGACAGGCCTCATAGCATCGAATTGACCAAAACGCTGCCCGGTTTCAGGCTGGCCCGACAAAAAGAAAACCCTGCGCATCCCTGCTGGCAATCAACGGCGACACGCCGCTATCAACTCCCAGGTTTGCCGCCGATGACCCTGAGTGCCGGGCGCTTACGGCGGCTGACGAGGCGGCCCGCCACTGGAGCATCGGCGCGGCCGTCATCCTGCGCCTTCTCGGCAAACAGCCAGTCGATGAACACTTGCACGATAGGCGTCGCACGCATTTCATTGCGGCAGACGATGTAGAAATCGTCGACCGCCGGCACCGACAGGCTGAACGGCGCGACCAGCATGCCCCGGGCCAGCAGCGCGCTTGCCGTCACCGAATCGCCGAGCGCCACGCCATGGCCATGAACCGCGGCCTCGGCCGCCATTCGCGCGTCGCCGAGATGATGGCGGCGGCCGCGCTCGAGATCCAGGGCGTCCGCGGCGGCCAGCCAGGTGTGCCACTCTCGGCCGTCGTCGCCGTGCAGGAAGACATGGTCGGCCAGATCCCTGACGCCGCGGATCGGCCGGTTGTTGATCAGGGTCGGGCTGACCACGGGAAACAGTTCGAGGCCCGACCATTTGCGCATCCAGCAATCGGTCCAGCTGCCGTCGCCATAGTGCACGCAGACATCGATGTGCGCCGCGCGAATATCCCTGGCATCGTTGGACGGGACAAGTGTCAGCTGGATATCGGGATATTGCGCGGTGAAGCTGCCCAGCCGAGGCGTCATCCACAACAACAGCAATGCCGGCACGCAGGAGACCGACAGCGCGCCGCTGCTCGCCGGCCGTGTCAGCCGCTGGGTGGCGGCGGCGATGCCTTCGAATGCGGCCGATACCGCCGGCACAAGTTCGGCGCCATGCGGCGTCAGCTTGATCCGCTGGCCGACACGCTCGAACAGCTTGACGCCTAGCGATTGCTCGAGCGCCTTGATCTGGTGGCTGATGGCGCCATGGGTGACATTCAGCTCACTCGCGGCCTTGGTCAACGAGCCATGGCGTGCCGTTGCCTCGAAGGCGCGCAACGGGTTCAGGGGCGGCAGGCGGTTGGCCATCGGCATCCGGGTTAATTGTGAGGTTTTCTCACAGCGAATACCCTAACAATATCATTTGATTTTTCAATGCGGCTGCCGGACACTTTGGCCCGGACCAGCATCAAGACGTGAAATCAGCAGGTAGCCAGCGGGGCAGCGAACCGGCCGGATGAAGGCCGGTTCGGCAGATGTCGCTGGAATTGCACTGCATCAGCCCGGGAGAAATGGGATGGGTTACGATCGCGGCAAGCTCGATGCGTTGCGTCGCAAATATGGCGAGAGCCATGGCGGCGAGATGTTCGACCCGAAATTCCGCAAGGTCGCGGACAAGATCTTTTCCAAGAGCGGCACGCGGCTGGCGCCCTATTCCGGCATCCCGACCTTCCTTGCCGCGCCCTATCGTGAAATCACAGCCGAGAACCCGGATTTCGGCGACCTGCAGGTGGCGATGATCGGCGTGCCGATGGATCTCGGCGTCACCAACCGGCCGGGCTCGCGTTTCGGGCCGAGGGCACTGCGCGCCATCGAGCGGATCGGCCCTTACAATCACGTGCTGGAATGCGCCCCCACGCATGAACTCCGGGTCGCCGATATCGGCGACACACCGTTCCGCAGCCGTTACCGGCTGGAGATCAGCCATGAAGATATCGAGCTGCGCACCAACCAGATCGTCGATGCCGGCGTCATTCCACTGTCGGTTGGCGGCGATCATTCGATCAGCCATCCAATCCTGAAGGCCGTTGGCAAGAAGGCTCCTGTCGGCCTGATCCACATCGACGCCCATTGCGACACCAGCGGCCTGTTCGACATGACCAAGTTCCACCATGGTGGCCCGTTCCGCAATGCGGTGCTCGACGGCGTGCTCGATCCGACGCGCACCATCCAGATCGGCATCCGCGGCTCGGCCGAGTATCTGTGGGAGTTCACCTATGAATCCGGCATGACCGTGATCCACGCCGAGGAGGTAACCGGTCTCGGCATCCCCGCCATCATCGAGAAGGCGCGCAAGATCGTTGGCGACGGGCCGACCTATGTCTCCTTCGATATAGACAGCGTCGATCCGGCCTTCGCGCCCGGCACCGGCACGCCGGAAGTCGGCGGACTGACGACGCGCGAAGTGCTCGAGCTGCTGCGCGGTCTCAAAGGCCTCAACATCGTCGGCGGCGACGTCGTCGAGGTGGCGCCGCAATATGACGCCACCACCAACACGGCGCATGCCGGTGCCCAGGTGCTGTTCGAGATACTCAGCCTCATGGTGTTCAGCCCGGCCATCGCCAAGCGAGCCTGAAATCCGGAAAACCAAGGCGGCCGCCGCGCTGGAGCCGGCGGCCGCCTCAAACAATCAAAAGCTTCCAGACAGGGGAATAGCAATGACAATCCATACGACACTCAGATCATCCATCGCCGCTGCTCTGATGCTCGGCACCGTTGGTCTCGGCCTCGCGACACAGGCCGCCAATGCCGACGCGCTGGCGGACATCACCAAGGCCGGCACCATCAATGTCGGCGTCTTCGCCGACTTTCCGCCCTTCTCCTCGGCCAGCGCCGACATGAGCCTCAAGGGCTACGACATGGACGTCGCGCAATACATTGCCGACACGCTCAAGGTGAAGCTCAACCTCATTGCCGTCACCGGCCAGAATCGCATTCCCTATCTCAACGACCATCGCGTCGACCTGCTGATGAGCGTCGGCTATTCGAAGGAACGTGAGCAGGTCATCGACTTCGCCGCCGCGTACGCGCCCTATTACATCGCGGTGATCGGCCCTGCGGCGATGGCGGTCAAAGGCAAGGAAGACCTCGCCGACAAGTCTATCGCCGTCAATCGCGGCACGCTCGAGGACACCTCGTTGACCGAGGCCGCGCCCGCGTCGGCCGACATCAAGCGTTTCGACAACTACAATTCGGTGATCCAGGCTTTCATTTCCGGCCAGACCCAGCTGATGGTAGTCGGCAACGATGTCGGCGCGCAGGTGCTGGCACGCCAGGAAGCGCTGAAGCCGGAGCAGAAGTTCCAGCTTCTGACCTCGCCCTCGCATATCGGTCTCAACAAGAACGAGGATACTCTAAAGAAGGCGGTCAACGACGCCATCGCCAAGATGCTGGCCGACGGCAAGCTGGACGAAAGCTCGAAAGCCTGGCTGAAGACGCCGCTCAATCCCGACAACCTCAAGGACTGAGTTTCCGTGGCCTTTGCCTGGCTTCCCGGTGCTGCGGGAGATATCGCGCGCGGGGCGGCCACGACGATCCTGCTGATCGCCGTGACCACGCTTGCCGGAACCTTCCTCAGCATCCTGGGTGCCGCGGGACGGCGAAACGGCCCGGTGCTGCTGCGCCGGGCCATCGCCTGGTATGTCGAGATCGTCCGCAACACACCCTTCCTGGTGCAGCTGTTCTTCATCTTCTTCGGGCTGCCGAGCCTCGGCATACGGCTCGACCCGATGCTGGCCGCCATGCTGGCGATGACGCTCAACATGGCGGCCTACACGATCGAGATCGTGGGGGCCGGACTTGACGCCGTGCCTGGCGGGCAGACGGAAGCCGCCTTGGCGCTCGGGCTGCGGCCACGCCAGGTGTTCGTCAAGATAGTGTTGCCGCAGGCGCTCAAGGTGATCTATCCGGCGCTCACCAGCCAGATCGTCATCATGATGCTGGAGTCCGCCGTCGTCTCGCAGATCGCCGTGCGCGAACTGACCTATGAGGCCGACATGCTGCAGGCGCGCACCTTCCGCTCCTTCGAGACTTATCTTGTCGTGACGCTGGTCTATCTCGTCCTGTCGATGGCCTTGCGCCGTCTGCTGGTTACAGGCGGACGCCGCGCCTTGGGGGCTGGCGTGTCATGATCGAATTCACCTTCTGGGACATCGTTCGCAACCTGCTGCTTGCCGCCCGCTGGACCGTGCTTTTGTCGCTGGCCGCATTCGCCGGTGGTGCGGTCGTGGGCATGATCGTCCTGTTCTTCAGGATCGCCAAAAACAGATGGAGCCGGCGCCTTGCCTCCGGCTACATCGCCCTGTTCCAGGGAACGCCTCTCTTGATGCAGCTTTTCCTGATGTTCTTCGGGCTGCCGATGCTCGGCCTGCGCATCGAGCCGTGGACGGCCGCTGTGCTCGGCCTCACCTTCTTTGCCAGCGCCTATCTCGCTGAAATCTGGCGCTCCGGCGTCGACGCGCTGCCATCAGGCCAATGGGACGCCGGTGCCAGCCTTGGCCTGCACCGCCTGCAGGAGCTCAGGCTGATCATCCTGCCGCAGGCATTCTCTATCACCCGCGCCCCGATTGTCGGGTTCCTGGTGCAGCTCATCAAGTCGACGGCGCTGACCTCGATCATCGGCTTCGAGGAGCTGGTACGGACCTCCAACGCCATCAACAATGCGACATTCGAGCCGTTCAAAGTCTATGGGCTGGTGGCGCTGATCTTCTTCGTCATGTGCTTTCCGCTGACGCAATATGCTCGCCGGCTCGAAAAGCGGGCGCCGGCGCGCTGAGCCACGAGCGCATCCGTGAAGCGGTGAACCGCCGGCCGTGGTCGTCGATGGTCATCAGGCGGTCGTCCAGGTCATCCCCCGGCAAGACGCGGCAGCAGGAAGATCTCCGCCCCCTGCGGCAGTTCCTTCGACCACGTATCGCGATAGATCGTCCCGTCGATGGCGACGGCGATGCCGCGGTCGATCAGCGGCTCAAGGCCGGGATACTGTTCAGCCAGTTTTCTGAACAGCTCCCTTATGTCCTTGGCTTCGACCTCGACCTTGCTCTTGCCGCCGGCGAGTTGGCCGAGCGCGCCCCAGAGCGTGACTTCGACCATCCGCCAGCTCTAGCCTCCCCGTTCCGCCTCGATCGCCGCGAGAATCCGTGGCGGCGACATCGGAATGTGCGTCATGCGCACGCCGGCGGCGTTCGACACCGCATTGGCGATCGCCGCCAGCGGCGGCACGATCGACGTCTCGCCGACGCCGCGCACACCATAGGGATGGTTGGGGTTGGGAATCTCTAGGATCTGCGTGTCGATCATTGGCAGGTCCGAGCAGACCGGGATGCGATAGTCCAGGAAGCCGGGGTTTTGCAGCCGCCCGTCCTGGCCGTAAATATACTCCTCGTTGAGTGCCCAGCCGATGCCTTGCGCGGCACCGCCCTGGTACTGGCCCTCGACATAGGTCGGGTGCACCGCCTTGCCAGCATCCTGCACCACCGTGTAGCGGATGACCCGCGTGGCGCCGGTCTCGGGATCGACCTCGATATCGCAGATATGAGTGGCGAAGGAGACGCCTGCCCCATCGGCGACGAGCTCGCTGTGGCCTGCGATCGGTCCGCCGGTCTTGCCCGAATCGGCCGCGATCTCCTTCAGCGACAGTTTTCCGAGATTGCCGTGCTTCTCGCCTTTGGCAATTGCATGGCCCTTCTCCCAGACCACGTCGTCGACGGCAATGTCCCACATCTGCGCTGCGCGTTCGCGCAGGATCTTGATGGCATTGCGGGCGGCCGAGATCGTCGCCATCGAGGAGGAGAAGGTGCCCCGGCTTCCATCCGTCATGTCGTTGTAGCCGAGGCTGGACGTGTCGGCGACTACAGCCTTGACCTGAGCGTAGTCGATGCCGAGCTCCTCCGCCGCCACCAGCGACAGCGACGCGCGCGAACCACCGACGTCCACCGTGCCGACGGCAAGCGAGACCGAGCCGTCCATGCCGATATTGAGGTCGGTGCAGGTCTGGCCGCCGAAGTTGAACCAGAAGCCGCAAGCCATGCCGCGGCCCTGGTTCTTGCCGAGCGGAGCCTTCATGTGCGGATGGTCCTTCGCAGCCTCGAGCGTCGGGCCGATGCCGATCGGGCCGTAGACCGGGCCGTAGGAAGACCTGGTGCCTTCCTGGGCGGCGTTCCTGATGCGGAACTCGACCGGATCGATGCCGATCTCCTTGGCCAGCTCGTCGACGGCGCTTTCCACCGCGAACGCCGCCATCGGTGCGGAGGGCGCGCGATAGGCCGCCGTCTTCGGCCGGTTGACCAGCACTTCGTAGCCCACCGTCTTGACGTTATCGAGCTTATAGCAGGCAAACGCCGTCATGGCGCCGATCTCGGCCCAGGAGCCGGCATACGGTCCGCAACTGTAGCGCAGCGTCGCTTCGGCGGCGGTGATGGTGCCGTCCTTGCGAGCGCCGATCTTCACGTCGATCGAGGTGGCGCTGGTCGGGCCCGAGGCGCGGAACACCTCGTCGCGGGTCATCACCAGCTTGACCGGGCGCCCCGCCTTGCGCGACAGCGCCAGCGCCACCGGCTCGGCCCAGACATGGGTCTTGCCGCCAAAACCGCCGCCGATCTCCGACGAGGTGACGCGCAGCTTCGAGGCTTCCATGCCGAGCAGCTGGGCGCAATGCTGGCGATAGACGAAATGGCCCTGCGTGCAGACCCAGAGGTCGGCGGTGCCGTCGGACGAGACGCTCGCCACGCAGGCGTGCGGTTCGATATAGCCCTGATGCGTCTGCTCGGTCTTGAACGAGCGCTCGACGATAAAATCGGCGTGCCCGAAACCCTGATGGGTATCGCCGTGGCCAAACTGGCTACGTTTGGTGACGTTGGACGGCTTTACCGGCTTTTCCTCGAGGCCCTCGGTGAAGATCGTGTCGTTGATCAGGGGTGCCGAGTGCTTCGCCGCCTCGTCGACATCCGTGACATGCGGCAGGACCTCGTATTCGACCTCGATGAGCTTCAGCGCCTGCCTGGCCGTGCGGGCGTCGACGGCGGCGACCGCGGCCACCGCGTGGCCGTCGTAGAGCGCCTTCTTGCGCGCCATGCAGTTGTCGAGGATGTCGTACATGGCGGAATCGCCATCGGTGAGGTCGGGCAGGTCGGCTGCGGTGATCACCGCCTTCACGCCCGGAAGCTTCTCAGCCTTCGAGATGTCGATCTTCTGGATCTTTGCGTGTGCGTGGGGGCTGCGCAGGATGCGTCCGACCAGCTGGCCGGCCATGTTGAAGTCCGCGCCGTAGCGCGCGCGGCCCGTCACCTTGTCGACGCCGTCAGGGCGGATGGGCCGGGTGCCGACCGATGTGAAATTGCGAGTGGAGTAACGCGGATCGAAATTCATCGTCATGCTCCCTTCATCACGCTGGCGGCATCCTGGACGGCACGCACGATCTTGTCATAGCCGGTGCAGCGGCAGAGATTGCCGGCGAGGCCGAAGCGGATTTCCTCCTCGGTCGGGTCAGGGTTCTTGGCCAGCAGGTCCTTCGCCGCGATCAGGAAACCAGGCGTGCAGATGCCGCATTGAAGTGCTGCGTGTTCGAGGAACTTCTGCTGCAATGGATGCAGCCTGTCGCCTTGGGCCATGCCCTCGATGGTCTCGACGCGCCGGCCCTCAGCCTCCGCGCCGAGCACCAGGCACGAGCACACCAGCCGGTTGTCGAGGATGATGCTGCAGGCGCCACAATCGCCGGTGCCGCAGCCTTCCTTGGCGCCCGTCAGCCCCAGGCGATCGCGCAGGACGTCGAGCAGCGTCTCGTCCGGCTGGCAAAGATATTCGACGCTGTCGCCGTTGATTGTCGTTGAGACTGCTATACCGGCCATCATTTGCCTCCTGCACGTGCATAGGCGGTCGTGGCGGCCCGCTTGGCCAGCACGCCCGCAACCTTCCTTCTGAATTCGACGGTGCCTCGCTTGTCGTCGATCGGACGGCAAGCTCCCGAGCAGACCTTGGCGAGCCGCTCAAGCGTGGCTTCGTCCAGCTTGGAGCCGATGAGGACCTCGGCGGCCTCTTCGACCAGAAGCACCGTCGCCGCCACGGCGCCCAGCGCCACGCGGGCCGCTTTGACGACCCCTTGCTCATCGAGTGTCAAATTCACCCCGGCGCTGACCACCGCGATATCCATCTCCGTGCGTGGAATGAAACGCAAATAGGCATCGCCCGAACGCGCCGGGCGCCTGTCGAGCAGGATCGCCTCGATGATCTCGCCTTTGGCCAGCGACGTTTTGCCCGGCCCGATCGGCACGCTCTCCACCGCAATGGTGCGCCTGCCTCCCGGCCCGACAACCAATGCCCTGGCACCGGCAGCCACCAGCGCCGGCACGCTGTCGGCCGCCGGCGAGGCGTTGCAGAGATTGCCTGATATGGTGCAGCGCCCCTGCACCTGCTTCGAGCCGATCAGCTTGGCCGCTTCGACAACGCCTGGCCATGCCTTCTTCAGGGCATCGCTTTCTCCCAGCACGGCGCAGGGGACGGCAGCACCTATGCTGAAGCCTTCCGCGGTTTCCTTGATCTCGCCGAGCCCGTCGATGCCCTTGATGTCAACGATCAGGTCGGGTTCGATAAAGCCGCCTTTCATCCTCACCAGCAGGTCGCTGCCTCCGGCGAGTATGGCGGCCGTGCCGGTGGAGCCGGCCAGCAGGCCAGCGGCATCTTCGATTGAAAGCGGACGTATGTAGCGCATCGTCTCCCCTTGAGTATCGCAATCTCATCGGCCGTTATAAAGGGTCTCCTCATAATGGCCATCCTCTTCCTCAGTCCTGGCGATTAGGCCAGGCGCCGTAAATCCAGTTCCAACCGAACTGAATTGGCGCCCCGTGAGGCACACCCTGCCAGCGCCGCTAGCCACGACGCCAGGACTTGACGGCCGGCGGACAACCGGTGCCGTTCGTTCAATGCCCGAAGGCGAGCGGCGGCGCCAGGCGGTCCCGGCGTAGCCAGCGCGCCAGCAACAAGGCCGCCACCACGGCGAGCCCGGTCGACAGGCCGATCCAGATGCCGACGCCATTGAAGCCGAAATGGAAGGCGAGCAGCACACCGAGCGGCAGGCCGACGCCCCAATAGCCGATCGCGGCGTAGATCATCGGCACCTTGGTGTCGTGCAGGCCGCGCAGCATGCCGGCGGCAACCGCTTGCGCGCCGTCGAAAACCTGGAACAGCGCGGCGAAGGCCAGGAACGAAACGGCAAGCGCGATCACCCTTGCATTGGCCGGGTTGGCGAGATCGATGAAGGCGCTGATCAATGGGTGCGGCCACAGGATCATCACCAGCCCCATCAGTGCCATGAACGAGACCCCGATGACAAAGGCCGTCCAGCCGGCGCGGGAAACACCTTCCGGATTGCCGGCGCCATGCGCAAGGCCGACGCGTACCGTCACCGCCTGGTTGAGGCCGAGCGGCACCATGAAGCTGATCGAGGCGATCTGGATGGCGATCGCATGCGCGGCCAGCGAATCCGCGTCGATCAGGCCCATCAGCAGCGCCGCCGCGTTGAAGATCGTCACTTCGAAGGCAAGGATGCCGGCGATCGGCAGGCCAAGCCGCAACAGCCCCTTGAAGCGCGGCCAATCGGACCGCCAGAAGCGCCCGAAGAGACGATAGCGCCGGAATTTCTTTTCCAGCATCACCACAACGGCCATGCCGGCGAACATCAGCGTGCTCGACAGTGACGTGGCAAGGCCCGAGCCGGCGATGCCCATCGAAGGCACGCCGAGATTGCCGAACATGAACAGCCAGTTGAAGAAGGCATTGCAGGCGACGGCGACGAAGACGATGACCAGCGCCCAGCCCGGCCGCTCCAGCGCCGAGATGAACGAACGCAGCACGATGTAGCCGTAGAACGGCAGCACCGCCCATTCGAGCCAGCGCAGATAGATGCCGGCCTGGTGCGCCAGCACGGGTTCCTGGCCCATGGCCAGCAGCAGGCTCTCGCCATGCCAGAGGAACACCCAGATCGGGATTGAGATGAGGATCGCCAGCCACAGGCCCTGGCGCACGGTGCGACGCAGGTCGCGCACCGAATAGCGGCGGCGGCCAAGCTCGGTCGCCATCATCGGCGACGTCGCCAGCATCAGGCCGAGGCCGAAGATCAGCGGCATGAAATAGAGATTGGCGCCAAGCGCGCCGCTGGCCAGCGTATCCGGCCCCAGCCGACCCATCATCATGACGTCGGTCGCCGTCATCGCGGTCTGGCCGAGATTGGTCAGCACCATGGGCCAGGCGAGCGCCAGCGTCGCCCGGATTTCCTGACGCCAAAGATTTTCCGGCGCGCGAGCGCCGGCTTCGATCGCAGACATTATTCCGCTCTTTCCGATTTGCGGCACGTCGGCACAGAGCCGGAAGCCGCATTGCAAACGGCAGAACCTTCGGTTCCGCAGCGTTTGCGTCAGCTTTTGGACGAAACGCGACATGAAGGCAAGGGAGGAGGACGGGAACAGATTGAGCCAGCGGGGACGCCCAGTGCGGAAGGCTCGCAACAGGAGGTCATTTCACTTGAAGACGGTGGACTGCTACGGATTGCATGGAGACGTGCCACCATAGATTCCGGTTTGCAGGAGGCAGGATGCAGTTCAAGCGCAGAAGGAACCCGGTCGCCACACTTCGGACGGCGCCGGCCTTCGAACATATCGTCACCGAGGCGAGCGACAGTTTTCTGTGGCGGCTCGACGACTATCCGTGGGAGCGCAACGTCTGGAATTTCCATCCGGAGTACGAAATCCACCTGCTGCGAAAATCCTCGGGCGTGGTTTTGGTCGGCGATCACATCGGCGAGTTCGGCCCGGGCTATCTGACGATCGTCGGTGGCGGGCTGCCGCATGACTGGGTGACGGCGGTGCAGCCGGGCGAGCTGATCGAAGGCCGTGACATCGTTCTGCAATTCGACGCCGAGAGGTTGCGTGGGTCGGCAGGCCTGCTGCCCGAATTGCGCGAGCTGGAACCATTCCTGGAACGATCTCTGCGCGGCATGGTTTTCCATGGCCACACCGCGCTGGAAGGCGCCGAGCTGATGGAGCGGATGGGCGAGGTTAGCGGGCTAACCAGGTTCTGTCTTTTCCTGCGCCTCGTGGATATTCTCGCCAGGACCGACGAATACGAATTGTTGTCTTCGCCGGATTTCTCGCCGGTCCTCGACGCAGCCTCCCTGGACATCGTCCAACGCACGCTGACCTACCTGTTCCAGCATTTCGCCGAGGATCTGAAGCTTCCGGAAGTGGCGGAACTGGCGGGAATGACCGAGAGCACATTCTCGCGTTTCTTCCAGAAGAATACCGGCAACAGCTTCAGCGACCACCTCGCCAAGCTCAGGCTCTGGCAGGCATGCAAGCTCTTGGCGGATACTGATATTCCGATCACCGACATCTGTTTTCAGGTCGGCTATATGAACATCTCGAACTTCAATCGCGCCTTCATGCGCAAGCATCGGATGACCCCGTCGTCCTATCGCCGGCTGTCTCGGCAACGGCTGACATTGCGAGCATAAGCGCATCCTAAAAATCACGTCCTGGAATTCGATCGATACTCGTGTGACAAGCTCCGCAAGTGGATGCCGGTTTTTGCGCCGCACAATGCATAAAAGTACAGGTCTGCTGCAACGAGGCCCCTAGCTTGGCCCGCCGCAACTCCGCATCTTGACGATGGGTGGCATGTCAATCGGGCGATGGTGAGGATCGCGTAGCCCGAGGACGTCTGCTTCCTGCGAAGTGTTCCTGGAGGAGAAAAGACCATGAAACCAATTCGGCTCGCTGCCAGCCTTGGCGCAGCTTTTATGCTTTCCACTGCCGTTTCCACCATTGCGTCGGCGCAGGCGCCGGTCTGTTCCGCGCCGGTCAAGGTGCTGGCGCAGCCGCGTGACGGCCTGACGCTTCTGGAGGACTCCAAGGACGAGTTCCAGAAGCTCGCCGGGGCGAGCTTCCAGATCGACTATCTGAACGAGAACGACCGCCGGGCGAAATCGCGCGCCGATGCATCCACCGTCGGCAACTACAATGTCTACTATGTCGACGAAGCCAACGTCGCGTTGTTCGCGTCGTCGAAATGGATCGTGCCGCTGACCGACTACTATCCGGCGGACTACGACTATGCCGACTTCGATCCGGGCCGCCAAAAGGTCGCCACCTATGACGGCAAGGTCTGGTTCGCGCCGCTGACCGGCGGCGGCGATTTGATGGTCTACCGCAAGGATGTCCTGGAGGCCGCGGGCATCCAGCCGCCGAAGACGCTGGACGAGCTGATCGCCGACGTGCCGAAGCTGACCGATCCGGACAAGGGCATGTACGGCATTGCGCTGCGCGGCGCCCGTGGCTCAGGCGCCAATGTCTGGCGCTGGATGCCCTTCTTCAAGGCCTATGGCGGGCAATGGTTCGACGGCGACAAGCCCGCCTTCAATTCGGACGCCGCCGTCAAGGCGACCGAAACCTATCTGAAGCTGTTCAAGGATTCGGCACCTGGCACGCAGACCGGCAGCTGGGATGAATCGACCGGCGCGTTCCTGTCGGGCCAGGTGGCGATCCTCGTCGAATCGACGCCGCTGTCGGGTATGTCGGTCGATCCGAAGACCTCGCAAGTGGTCGGCAAGATCGGCTTCCTGCCACCGCCGGCGCCGCTCACCGGCGGCGGTTACGGCCATGGTCTCGCCATCGCGGCAAAAGCCAATGCCGACGATGCGTCGAAGAAATGCGCCGGCCTGTTCGTCGCCTGGGCGACATCGAAGGAAAACGAGAAGCGGCGGCTCGACGCCCATCAGTTCGGTGAGCTGAACCGCACCAGCATCCTGTCCAGCAAGGAATTCGCCGATATCTACGGCGCCGATCTCGGCCAGGCGCTGGCAGAGACAGGCAAGGTCACGGCGGTCAACTTCTGGCAAGACCCGCGCTGGCCGGATCTCGGCGACCGCTGGGGCATCATCCTCGAAGAACTGGTCACCGGTACCCGCACCGACGTCAAGGGCGGCCTCAACGAGCTTGAAGCCTATGCCAACGATCTGGTGAAGAAATAAGCCATCCTCCCCCTGCGGCGCACGGTCCACGGCATTCGGTGGAATGCCGGGACCTGTGCGTCGCAGGCCCTTCCAACATGGCCGCTCGAGCAAGACTTCGCGCGAAAAAAGTCCAGCCATGTTCAATTGCTCGAGACGCAAGCCAGGATAGACAGATGCCTCGACGTTCCTCCTTGCCAATCACCTTTGTCGTGCCGACGCTCGCCATCCTGCTTGTCCTGTCGATGGTGCCGACGCTCTACGCGATCGTCATCGCCCTCCAGAACCGGGAGCTCAGCTCGGCAAACTATTCCTATGTCTGGTTCTCGAATTTCTACGACCTGTTCTTCGACCGGCGCTTTCTGAATGCCGTCTGGGTGTCGGTGAAATGGGAGATCGTCACCGTCGTCGCGACCATGGCCGTGGCGATCGGGCTGGGCGTGCTGATGTTCGAGGTCGCGTCGCCGCGCCTGCGCAATTTCTACTGCCTGCTGTTCATCATCCCGGTGCTGCTGCCGCGTGTCTCGGCGGCCTTCGTCTGGAAGTTCGCCTACCATCCGCTCTATGGCATCGCCACCTACCCCTACCGGCTGTTGACCGGCGGCCTGATCTTCGACCCGCTGTCCAAGCCGTCGACGGCGTTGTTCGCGGTCGCGTCGGTCGATGTCTGGCAATGGGGCCTGTTCTTCGCCGTCATCGTGTTGAAGCTGCTGGAAACGCTGCCGCCGCAGCCGATCGAGGCGGCTCGGCTCGATCATGCCAGGCGCTGGCAGATCCACGCCTATGTGACCTTGCCGATGCTGAAGGCGCCGCTGATCAGCCTGATGTTCGTCAAGATGATCGAATCGCTGCGCTCCTTCGACCTGATCTACGTGATGACCCGCGGCGGGCCTGGCGTGGCGACCGAGACGCTCGATATGTACGCGTTTTCGCAAGGCTTCATCGAGTCTGGCAAGGTGTCCTACGCCTCGGCCATGGCCGTGCTGATGATGATCGCCACCGTCATCACCTTCACCATGCTGTGGAAGCGGGTGCAGGCATGAGACCATATCGTATGAGACCGGGCCGCCTGATCGGCAAGACAGTGCTGGCATTCGCCGGTTTCGTGGCGGTGTTTCCGCTGCTGTGGACGGCGCTGAATTCGCTGAAGAACAACGTCGACATCATCACCCGCGTTCCGCGCCTGGTGTTCACGCCGACACTTGCCAACATCAACTATATCATCGGCCGCGACAGCGTCATGACCGGCCTCTACAATTCGGTCGTAGCCTGTGGCGTCGCGGTGCTGATCGGTGTGGTGCTCGGCCTGCCGGCCGCCTATGCGGTGGCGCGCTACCCGAACCGCTGGGCCGGCGACATCCAGTTCTTCGTTTTGTCGCTTCGCTTCCTGCCGCCGGTGGCGGTCGCCATCCCGCTGATGGTGATCTGGCTGCAACTCGGGCTCTACGACACGCTCGCCGCGCTGATCGTCACCTATTCGTTGCTCACCATCTCGGTGATCATGTGGCTCGCCATTCCCGCCTTCCAGGCCGTGCCGAAGGAAGTCGAGGAGGCCGCCTTCGTCGACGGCTACGGCGCCTATTCGGTGTTCTGGCGGATCGCGCTGCCGGTCGCGGCGCGTTCGCTGATCGGCGCGGTGGCGTTCAGCTTCGTTCTGGTCTGGAACGAGTTCCTGATCGCGCTGATGCTGTCGAGTTCCAACGCCAAGACCTTGCCGATCGTCGCCTCGGAATTGTCCCAGCAAGGCATGAACGTGCCGTGGGGCATCCTGAACGCCTCGGTCGTGCTTCTATCGCTGCCGCCGCTTTTGTTTCTCGGCGTGCTCAGCGGCTTCCTGAATTCCGTTTTTCGGCAAAAAAAGACTTGAAGCGAGGACGACACGATGCGGGCACTAGTGCTTGAGAAAAAGGGCGAGCTGGCCCTGCGCGAGATCGCGTTGCCGCTCGATGTCGGCCCGGACGACGTCAGGATCGCCATCCATACGGTCGGCGTCTGCGGCAGCGACGTGCATTATTACACCCATGGCGCCATCGGCAGTTACGTAGTGCGCGCACCGATGGTGCTCGGCCACGAAGCGTCCGGAACGATCATCGAAATCGGCGCCAATGTCAGGACGCTGAAGGTCGGCGATCGCGTCTGCATGGAGCCGGGCGTGCCGAACCTGTCGTCGCGGGCAACAAAACTCGGCATATACAATGTCGACCCGGACGTCACCTTCTGGGCGACGCCGCCGGTGCATGGGATTCTGGCGCCGCAAGCCGTGCATCCGGCCGCGTTCACCTACAAGCTGCCCGACAATGTCTCCTTCGCCGAAGGCGCGATGGTCGAACCGTTCGCGATCGGCATGCAGGCGGCGGCACGCGCGCGCATCGTGCCGGGCGACGTGGCGGTAGTCGTTGGCTGCGGCCCGATCGGCATCATGATCGCGCTGGCCGCCCTTGCCGGCGGTTGCTCGAAGGTGCTGATTTCCGACTTCTCCGCCCCCAAGCTCAAGATCGCGGGCCGGTATCCGGGCATCGTCCCGGTCAATATCGGCGAGCGGTCGCTGACCGAGGCGGTTGCAGCGGCGACCGACAATTGGGGGGCGGACATCGTGTTCGAGGCCAGCGGCAGCCCGAAGGCGTTCGCTAATCTGTTCGATGTCGTGCGCCCCGGCGGCGCGGTGGTCCTCGTCGGGTTGCCGGTAGAGCCGGTGGCGCTCAACGTGCCGGCGGCCATATCGAAGGAAGTGCGCATCGAAACCGTGTTCCGCTATGCCAATATCTTCGACCGTGCCTTGCAGCTCATAGCCTCCGGCAAGGTCGACCTCAACCCGCTGATCACCGGCACCTATGCCTTCGACGACAGCATCGAGGCGTTCGAGCGGGCGGCCGCGGGCAACCCGGAGGACGTCAAATTGCAGATCCTGATTTCGAGCGAGAAGGCCTGACGACCATGTCCGCGATCGTCTGTTCCCATGTCGATAAATCCTATGGCGCCACGACCGTCATCCGCGACTTGAACCTTGCCATCGAGGATCACGAGTTCGTCGTTTTTCTCGGCCCGTCGGGCTGCGGCAAGTCCACTTTGCTGCGCATGCTGGCCGGACTTGAGGACATCAGCGGCGGCGAGGTGTCGATCGGCGGCAAAGTGGTCAACGATCTCGACCCGGGCGACCGCGGCATTGCCATGGTGTTCCAGAACTATGCGCTCTACCCGCACATGACGATCTTCGACAACATCGCATTCGGCCTGAAGCGCCAGAAAGTGGCCAAGGCCGAGATACAGCAGCGCGTCGAGGCGGTGTCGAAGACGCTGGGGCTCGATCCCTATCTCGGCCGCAAGCCGGCCGAACTGTCCGGCGGCCAGCAGCAGCGCGTGGCGATCGCGCGTGCCATGATCAAGACGCCGAAGGTCTTCCTGTTCGACGAACCCTTGTCCAATCTCGACGCCAAGCTGCGCAACCACATGCGCGTCGAGATCGCGAGGCTGCACCAGTCGCTGAACACGACCACCGTCTACGTCACCCACGACCAGCTGGAGGCGATGACGCTCGCCGACCGCATCGTGCTGCTGCGGGACGGCAGGATCGAGCAGATCGGCTCGCCGGCGGAAATCTACGAGCGGCCAGGCAATCTGTTCGTCGCCGGGTTCATTGGGACGCCGAACATGAATTTCATCGACGTCACGGTAGCCCGAAAAGGAGACGGCTGGATGCTGACCAGTGGCGGAACCATCTTCACCATCGACGGCTCACGCTTCAAGCTTCAGCATGGCGAGGGCGCTGTGCTTGGTATCAGACCTCCGGACCTGAAGACCGCGAGCCGCGATGCCGGCCCGAACGTTCTCGAAGGCACGGCCGATCTCATCGAGTTCCATGGCAACGATGCGCTGGTGACTTTCGGGCTGGGCGGCAAGGAAATCAGCGCGCTGGTCCCCAGTCGCGCGTGCCCCGTCGTTCGCAGCGATGTTCGTTATACATTCGAGGAAGAAAGCCTGCATCTGTTCGACGCCAAGTCCGGAGTGTCTTTGCTGAGACAATAGGAATTCGCCCTCGTCACTCCTCCTCAGATGTTTGCGCTGCCCCTCACCTGCCTGCCCGTCCTCCGCAGCAGCTGCGCTGCAGCTGCGGAGGGTGGACCGGCATCCTCTCCCCGTATAGTGACGGGGCGAGGGGCGCTGTCATGAATGATTTCGCCAATCACCAACGTCGCAAAGAGAGCAGCGACGTTGCGGCCAGCTACTTTCTCCCCGTCATTATACGGGGAGAAATGCCCGGCAGGGCAATGAGGGGCGGCGGCGGCGCTGACGATTGGCGGCCTCCGCCCAGTTGCAAACTATCATTTACCGGATTGCGTCGAGCGCCTGCCGCTGCCTGTGCATCTCCAGAAACACGCGATAATCGCGGTCGAAGCGTCCGGCTGATGCCGGGTTCGACGCGCGCGTCCTGCCGCCTTGCTGCATGGCGAGACAGGCGGCGTTGAGATCGGGGAAGAGCCCGGCCGCCGTGGCGGCGACCATGCCGGTGCCGAGCAGCACCGCTTCGTCGGCCAGCGGCTCGATCACCGTGCAGCCGGTGGCATCGGCATAGAGTTCCATCAGGAGTGGGTTCTTGGTGTGGCCGCCGGTGACGTGCAGCGTGTCGATCAGGTAGCCGTTCTCGTTCAGCGCCTCCAGCACGTGGCGCACGCCGAGCGCGATGCCGACGGCGGTGCGCCAGTAGAGCTTGCACAGGCTGTCGAAGGAGGAATCCAGCGTCAGCCCGCTGACCACGCCGACGGCATGCGGATCGGCGAGCGGCGAGCGGTTGCCGTGAAAATCCGGCAGCACGTGCAGCCTTGCGGCAAGGTTCTCGCCCTCTGTGGCGCGCAGTTCGGTGACGCGCCTGGCGATCTTGGCATGCATGGCGGCATCCGGCTCGCCGCCGGCGCCGTGCCAGCGGATAATGTGGTCGAGCAAGGCGCCGGTGGCCGACTGGCCGCCTTCCGACAGCCACAGCTTCGGCAATGCCGCGCCGTAATATGGTCCCCAGACCCCGGCAAAAGGCTGCGGGTCGGGCGACATCGCCATGACGCAGCTCGACGTGCCGGCGATCAGCGCCAGATGACGGCCGATATTCTGCTCGTCGCCGGCAAAGCCGCCCAGCACGCCGAGAGCCCCGGCATAGGCGTCGATGACGCCGGCGCCGACCCGGCATTTCTCCGTCAGGCCAAGCTCGACTGCTGCTTGGGCCGTCAACTGGCCGATATCGCTGCCGACCGGACTGGCCCTTTCAGGCAGATTGCCATGTTCGAAGAGATCGCCGAGGCCGACGACGTCGAAAAAATCACGCCGCCATGCGGCCTTCTCATGCGCCAGATAGGTCCATTTGGCGGTCAGCGTGCATTGCGAACGGGCCAGCGAGCCGGTCGCTTGCCAGGTGAGGAAATCGGTGAGGTCGAATAGAGTGCCGGCCTGAGCCCACGTCTCCGGGAGGTTGCGCTTCAGCCACATCAGCTTCGGCGTCGCCATCTCCGGCGACATCACGCCGCCGATATAATCGAGCACGGCGTGGCCGCTCGCCGTGCATTCGTCGGCCTCGGCGATGGCGCGATGGTCGAGCCAGACGATGGTGTCCCAGCGCTTTTCGCCGGTCACCGAAACGCTGAGCTGGCCGCCTTGCCGGTCACGCACCACCAGCGAGCAGGTGGCATCGAAGGAGATGCCGACGACATCTTCGGCGGCGACACCGGCCTTTTCGCGCGCGGCGCGCACGGCAATGCAGACGGCGGACCAGATGTCGCGCGAATCATGCTCGGCATGATCGGCCTTCGGCTGATGCATCGCGATCGGATGCTCGGCGCGGCCGAGCAAGCTGCCTTTGGTGTCGAGAATGCCCGCGCGGGCGCTCCCGGTGCCGACATCGACCGCGCAAACGAACTGCTGTTTCGTCAAGATGTTCTTGCTCTCGCTCCCAGGCCTGCAATCAGATCGGGCAATTGCAGCATGTCAGCGAATATAAAGTCCGGTTCACTCGACGCAAGCCGCGCTTTCAATGCCGGATTGCCGGCATGCGTGCCGCCGGTGAAGGCAAAGACGCGCATATCCGCCGCACGCGCCGCGGCGACGCCGGCGGGGCTGTCCTCGATGACGAGACATTTGCGCGGATGCGCCCGCATGGCGGCGGCGGCATGGAGGAAAAGGTCGGGCGCCGGTTTGCCGCGCGGCACCATGGCGGCGCTGAACAGATGCGGCTCCATCAGCCCAAGCAGCCCGGTGACGTCGAGCGCATAGCGGATGCGTTCCAGCGTGCCCGAGGAGGCAACGCAGAACGGCAGGCCGAGCTTCGGCAACATCTGCTTGACGCCGGGTATCGGCTTCAGCTCCTCACGGAACTTTCGCATGAGATCGACCCGCATCGCGGTGAGATGCTGATCGCTGATCTCAAGGCCGAAGTCGCGGGCGAGGATCTCGCGCACGCTTTTCATGCTCTTGCCGAGGAAATGTTCGTAGGCGGCATCCTCGCCGACGCTGCCGCCAGCGAGTTCGATCATGCCCAGCAGCGCCGAGACCGACAGCGCCTCGCTGTCGACCAGCACGCCGTCACAGTCGAAGATGACCAGGTCAGGCGCCATAATATCGAATGCGCTCAGAGCTGGCCGGCGAGATAGCGCGTCAGCGTGGCGCGCGTGCCATTTGCCCATAGCACATTGAGCGCGTGAGCGAAGGCCTCGACAAACGCCGTGGCACGGCCGACGTCGCCATAGATATCCTCCATGGCAAGCCAGGCGGCGGGCGCGTCTTTTGCCGCCTTCGCCGTCGCCTGCAGCCGGTCCCAGCTCGGGTCGTTGGGCTCAATGGCGGCGCCGCTGTCCGTCGTGCCGTAGCAGTATCGGCACCAAAGGGCCGATTCCAGCGCCAGTCCGGCGACACCTTTTCCCGCTTTCAGCCGGTCGGCGATGGTCGGGATGATGAATTTCGGCTGGCGGTTGGAGCCGTCGAGGCAGAGCCGGCGCACCGTGTCGCCGATCTTGGGATTGGAAAAGCGGCTTTCGATGAGCTGATAATACTCCTCCAGAACGGTGTCCGGAACCGGCGGCACGGTCGGGATGATTTCTTCCCGTTCGAGTTTTGCCAGAAAGCCGGCGACCAATGGCTCCTGCATCGCCTCATGGACGAAATGGATATCCATCAACCCGGCTGGATAGGCGATGGTGGCGTGGCCGCCATTGAGGATGCGGATCTTCATCAACTCGTACGGCGCAACGTCTTTGACGAACTGCACGCCGACCTTTTCCAGCGGCGGGCGACCGTCGGTGAAATGGTCCTCCAGCACCCATTGCCGGAACGGCTCGCAGAACACCGGCCAGTTGTCTTCGACGCCAAAGTCCTTGGCCAGGATGCCGCGCTCGCGATCTGACGTGGCGGGCGTAATGCGATCGACCATGCCGTTGGGAAAGGCGACATGATCCCCGACCCAGCTTGCCAGATCCTCGTCGATCAGACGGGCAAGGCCGATGACGCCGTCGGAGGTGACATGGCCGTTGTGGGGGATGTTGTCGCAGGACATCACGGTGAACGGCACTGTGCCCTCGTCGCGGCGGCGCACCAGTCCGGCGAGGATGATGCCGAACACCGTCTTCGGTGTCGCGCCTGCTTGCGCGTCGGCGACGATGTCGGGGTGGGTAGGGTTGAAGACGCCGGAGGCCGGGTCGATGAAATAGCCGCCTTCGGTGATGGTCAGCGACACGATCTTGATCGCCGGGTCGGCAAGCCGCTCGACGATGCCGGCGGCATCCCCCGGCGTCAGGAAGTCGATCATGGAGCCGGTGACGCGGGCGCTCATATGGCCGCTATCCTGCTCGACCACGGTAGTCAGCCAGTCCTGCTCCTCCAGTCTGGCGCGGCCGGCCTTCTCGCCCTCGAACACGCCGGCGCCGACCAGCGCCCAATCATGGCCGATGCCCGAATTGAACAGGTCGTCGAGATAGACCGCCTGGTGCGAGCGATGGAAATTGCCGACGCCGAAATGAACGATGCCGGCCCTCAATTTGGAGCGGTCGTATTTCGGACCGGCGACGTTGGCGGGCAGGTTCGCGAGATTGGAAGAAGAGAGTTTCACAGTCATGTTTTTCGACCCTTTTTGGCCAGGCTACGGCCTTCGTCATTCCCCCTCTCCCCGTCCTTCGCGGGAAGAGGATAAGAGGAGGGGCGGCGCTTCCCTTCCGAGGTCGATGCCGCCCCCCATCTGCGTGCTGGCCTCTTCTCCCGCGGAGGTACGGGAAGAAGAGGCCGTCCCGCCCTCAACTCATCCACTGGCCGCCATCGACATTGTAGGTCTGGGCGACGATGTATTCGGCGTCGGCGCTGGCGAGAAACACCGCCATGCCGGCAAGGTCCTGGGCCGTGCCCATACGGCCATAGGGAACCGCCTCGCCAACCAGCTTCTTCTTCTCGCCCTTCGGCCGGTTTTCATATTTGGCGAACAGCGCATCGACATGATCCCAGTGCTCGCCGTCGACGACACCCGGCGCGATGGCGTTGACGTTGATGCGATGCTTGATCAGGTCGAGCCCCGCCGACTGGGTCAGCGAGATGACGGCGGCCTTGGTCGCGCAGTAGACGCCGACCAGCGCTTCACCACGTCGTCCGGCCTGGCTCGCCATGTTGATGATCCTGCCGCCCTTGCCCCGCGCGATCATCGAGCGCGCGGCCGCCTGGAGCATGAACAGCGTTCCGGCGACGTTGACGGAGAACAGCTTTTCATAGCTCGCCCTCGATATCTCGACGATCGGCGCGAGATCGAACAAAGCGGCATTGTTGATCAGGATGTCGAGGCCGCCGGTCCTGGTCTCCACCACTCCTACCGCTGCGTCGATGGAGGCCTGGTCGGTGACGTCGAGCTTTACGGCGTAGGTCTTGCCGCCGATCTCGCCGGCCGTCTTCTCGGCAGCTTCGAGGTTGATGTCGGCGATCGCCACCGTAGCGCCTTCGCGCGCATAGGCTTCGGCGAAAGCCTTGCCGATGCCGCGCGCCGAACCCGTGATCAGCGCAGATTTACCGGCCAGCCGCATGCTCACATCGCCTTGCCGTCGGCGCCGAAGCGATGCAGCTTGGTCTTGTCCGGGGTCAGGTAGATGGTGTCGCCATGGCGCACCGCGAGTTCGCCGTCGGCGCGCACCGTCAGCGGACCGACGCCATCGGCCTGGACGTGCAGGAAGGTGTCGGAGCCGAGGTGCTCGGCAACGCCGACAGTTGCCTTCCAATCGCCTGCCGTCGTCGAAATCTGCATATGCTCGGGACGGATGCCGATCGTCTTGGCACCATTTTTGGCGGCCGGCGCGCCTTCGATCAGGTTCATCTTCGGCGAGCCTATGAAGCCGGCGACGAACAGGTTGCGCGGCGTCTTGTAGAGCTCCATCGGCGAGCCGACCTGCTCGATATTGCCGGCGTTCAGCACGACGATCTTGTCGGCCATGGTCATGGCTTCGACCTGGTCGTGGGTGACGTAGATCATCGTCGTCTTGAGCTGATGATGCAGTTCGCTGATCTCCAGCCGCATGGTGCCGCGCAGTGCGGCGTCGAGGTTGGACAGTGGCTCGTCGAACAGGAAGGCCGAGGGCTGGCGCACGATGGCGCGCCCGATGGCGACGCGCTGGCGCTGGCCGCCGGAGAGTTGGCCGGGCCGGCGCTCGAGATAGTTGGTCAGGTTCAGCACGCGTGCCGCGTCCTTCACCTTCCTGTCGATGGTCGCCGGATCCTCGCCCGCCATCTTCAGCGGGAAGGCGATGTTCTTGGCCACCGTCATATGCGGGTAAAGCGCGTAGGACTGGAACACCATGGCCAGCTTCCGCTTGGCCGGCGCCTCGCCGGTCACGTCACGGCCGTCGATGTTGATGCTGCCGCCGCTTGTGTCCTCCAGCCCGGCGATCAGCCGCAACAGCGTTGACTTGCCGCAACCCGACGGGCCGACGAAGACGACGAACTCGCCATTCTCGATCACCAGGTCGAGGCCGGGGATGATGGACGTCGATCCGAAGGATTTGGAGACGTTCTTGAGCGTGATGTTTCCCATGGTTTCCTCCCCGAGGGCTTATTGTCCGGCGTCTGTCGCTTGCGGCGGTATTACTTCACGGCACCAAATGTCAGGCCGCGCACCAGCTGCTTCTGGCTGAACCAGCCCATGATCAGGATCGGCGCGATGGCCAGCGTCGAGGCGGCCGAAAGCTTGGCCCAGAACAGGCCTTGCGGGCTGGAGAAGGAACTGATGAAGGCCGTCAGCGGCGCTGCTTCCGTGGTGGTCAGCCGGATCGTCCAGAACGCCTCGTTCCAGGCCAGAATGATGTTCAGGAGCATGGTCGAGGCGATGCCCGGCACGGCCATCGGCGTCAGCACATAGATGATCTCGTTCCACAGCGAGGCGCCGTCCATGCGCGCTGCTTCCAGGATCTCGCCCGGTATTTCCCGGAAATAGGTGTAGAGCATCCACACCACGATCGGCAGGTTGATCAGCATCAGCATGATCATCAGGCCGATGCGGCTGTCGAGCAGGCCGGTGTCGCGGAAGATAAGATAGATCGGGAACAGCACGGCAACCGCCGGCATCATCTTGGTGGACAGCATCCACATCAGGATGTCCTTGGTCCGCTTGGTCGGCGAGAAGGCCATCGACCATGCCGCCGGGATGGCGAACAGCAAGGCAAGGATGGTCGAGCCGACCGAGAGCAGCACCGAGTTGAAGAAGAACTTGAAATAGCCGTTCTGCGCCTGGACCTCGGAATAGCTCTCGAACGTCCCGGACGGGATCAGGTTGAAGCCCTGGATCGCCTCCTGCTCCGACTTGAACGAGGTGATGATGGTGTAGAGGATCGGGAAGAAGATCAGCAAAGCGACGATCCAGGCGGCCGCGGTCGCGATCGTCTTGTGCCGGGTGGTGACTGCACGTGCCATGTTGTCCTCCCTTATCTGTCCAGGTTCTTGCCGACGGCGCGCATGGCGAAGAAGGCGACGATGTTGGCGAGAATGACGGCGATCACACCGCCTGCGGATGCCTGGCCGATTTTGAACTCCAGCAACGCCTTCTGGTAGACGAGGAAGGGCAAGTTGGTGGAAGCGTATCCCGGACCGCCATTGGTGGTGACGAGGATCTCGGCATAGACGGAAAGCAGGAAAATCGTCTGGATCAGGATGACGACGGTGATGGCGCGCGACATATGCGGCAGCGTCAGGTAGATGAAGCGGCTGATGAAGCCCGCGCCGTCCATCTCGGCGGCTTCCTTCTGCTCAGCGTCGAGCGATTGCAGCGCGGTGAGCAGGATCAATGTCGCGAAAGGCAGCCACTGCCAGGCGACGATGATGATGATCGCCAGCATCGGATGTTGCCCGAACCAGTCGATCGGCTGCACACCGAAGAAGCGGGCGATATCGGCGAACACCCCGTATTGCGGGTGCATGATCATGTTCTTCCAGACCAATGCCGCCACTGGCGGCATGACGAAGAACGGCGAGATGACGAGGATGCGGACGATCCCTTGTCCCCACATCGGCTGATCGATCAGCAGCGCCAGCAGGATGCCGCCGATCACCGTGATCAACAGCACGCTGACCACCAGCGTGAGGGTGTTGAGGATCGACTGAAGGAAAGCCGGATTGGAGTAGAACAACGTGTAGTTCGAAAACCAGACGAACCCGTCGCGGATCGGATTGAGCGGATTGTACTGCAGAAAGGAAAACCACAGAGTGAAGAGCAGCGGAACAATCATCCAGACGAACAACAACACCACTGCTGGCGCCATCATGAAGCGGGCAAGCGAACGGGTCTGCTGAGTAGCCATGACGGTCACCCTTCAAGGATCGGACGGAATTTTCTCAAGCTGTCGAAAGTGGCCGCCCGAACTGGGTTTCGGGCGGCCGTTGCCGGCCATGGTCGGCGGCCGGCCTTAGGCACCGGGAGGAGCCTTACTTGATATAGCCGCCTTCGGTCATCGTCGCGGTGGCGGCGTCCTGGGCCTGCTTCAACGCATCGTCGACGCTCGACTGTCCGGCAAGAGCCGCCGAGAAGAGCTGGCCGACAGTGGTGCCAAGTCCCTGGAACTCGGGAATGGCGACGAACTGGACGCCGACATAGGGCACCGGCTTGACGGTCGGATGCGTCGGGTCGGCGGCGTTGATCGAGTCCAGCGTCATCTTGGCGAATGGAGCCGCCTTCTGGTACTCGGGGTTGGCGTAGAGCGAGGAGCGCGTTCCCGGCGGAACGTTGGCCCAGCCTTCCTTCGACGCGACCAGTTCAGCATAATGCTTGCTGGTTGCCCATGACACGAATTTCTCGGCGGCATCGGCCTTCTGGGTGCCGGCGGGAATAGCCAGCGACCAAGCCCACAGCCAGTTGCCGCGCTTGCCCAAGCCATTGTCCGGCGCCAGCGCATAACCGACCTTGTCGGCGACCTGCGATGCCTTCGGGTCGGAGACGAAGGAGGCGGCGACGGTGGCGTCGATCCACATGCCGCACTTGCCCTGCTGGAAGAGCGCCAGGTTTTCGTTGAAGCCGTTGGAGGACGCGCCCTCCGGGCCGTCGGCCTTCATCAGGTCGACATAGAACTGCAATGTGTTCTTCCATTCGGGCTGGTCGAACTGCGGCTTCCAGTTCTCGTCGAACCAGCGGGCGCCGAAGGAATTCGACATCGCCGTCAGGAAGGCCATGTTCTCGCCCCAGCCGGCCTTGCCGCGCAGGCAGACGCCGTTCACGCCATTGGCGCGATCGGTCATCTTGTCTGCGGCCTGCTTGATGAAATCCCAGGTCGGCGCGTCGGGCATCTTCAGGCCCGCCTTCTCGATCAGGTCCTTGCGGTACATGACGAAGGAACTTTCGCCGTAGAATGGCGCGGCATAGAGCTTGCCGTCGACCGAGAGGCCACCGGCGATCGCCGGAATGATATCCTTGGTGTCGTAGTCGTCGCCGAGCTTGTCGAGCGGCAACAGCCAGCTCTGCTTGGCCCAGATCGGAACTTCGTAAGTGCCGATGGTCATCACGTCGTACTGGCCACCCTTGGTGGCGATGTCGGTGGTGACGCGCTCGCGCAGCACGTTTTCCTCGAGCGTGACCCAGTTGAGCTGGATGTCGGGGTTGGCCTTGGTGAAGTCGTCGGTCAACTTCTGCATGCGGACCATATCGCCATTGTTGACGGTGGCGATGGTGATGGATTCGGCGTGGGCGGCGAACGCAAGCGCGCTGGCCGAGCACAAGCCCAGGATGAGCGTACGAAGTTTCATCAAATTCCTCCCATAAACCAAGATGAGCATTTGCCTTGGCTGTGAGCAATTATTCATTTGGCATTAATTATGTCAAGCCGGATTCGATGCTGCAGCGCAGCACTGGCTGACGCCGGCGGGCAACGAGCGCATGAAGATTGCAAGGCTGGTCTCAGCCGCCGCACGGATATCGGGCGACGCCAGCAAGGCTTCGGGACTGTATAGGCTGCCCCTCAGCAGGCGATCTCGGCCAGCAGCCAGTCGCGGAAGGCGCGGATCTTCGGCAGGTTGCGGCGCGCCTCCGGATAGACCAGCCAAAAGGCGTGGCCGTCGTCGCCAACCAGATCGAAAGGCTGGACCAGGCGGCCGTCGGCCAGCTCCGCCTTGAACAGCGCCCTGGTCAGGATTGCCACGCCATGGCCGGCGATTGCCGCATTGGCCTCGTAGGCCTGTGCGCCCATGCTGCTGCCCGGCCGCCTGGCAAGGTCGTGCGAGTGCACGCCGGCAGCTTCGAACCACTGCGTCCACCAGATGTCGCCGGGATCAAGGATCGGCAGCCGCAACAGGTCCGCCGGTTCCTTGATACCGCCGATGCTCGCCGCGAGCTTGGGGCTCAGCATCGGCGTGAAATCGGCATCGAAAAGCTTGTGCGCTTCCAGCCCCGGCCATTTACCGCCGCCCGAACGGATGGCGAGGTCGACGTCCTCGCGGGCAAAATCCGTCAGCCGGCTCGACGTGTCGAGCCGCACGGCAAGTGATGGATGAGCGATCTGGAACGAGCCCAGATGGTGTGCCAGCCAGTTCGAGGCAAAGGTCAGCACCGTGCTCACGCACAGCAATCCATCGGCTCCCGCGCGCGCCGCGGCATAGGCCTGACCGAGAATGGCGAAGGCCTCGCTGACCGCAGGTGCAAGGCGCTGTCCGGCTTCGGTCAGCGCCACCTGGCGCGGCCGCCGCAGGAACAGCGGCCCGCCCACCCGCTCCTCCAGCACCTTGATCTGATAGCTGACCGCTGCCTGTGTCATGCCGAGTTCCTCGGCGGCCTTGGTGAAGGAAAGCTGCCGCGCCACCGCTTCGAACACCCGGATCGCTTGCAGCGGCGGTAGCTGCGAAACCTGTCGCGAGCTCAGGTCAGGCATAAAGCCTCCTTATGGGTCATTATCGAGGTTCGATTGGCAAAGGCGGCTGGCAAGACCGACATTCATCGTTACCCGTCATCAGGGTTCAAGATAGCGAAGGTTGACGATCATGACCATGGCGCAGCAAAAGTGCAGTCCCACTCCCGATCACCGCTGGATTTCGTGGCTTTCGGACGGATTCGGCTGGTTCGCGATCAGAAAACGCGCGCATCTCGATATACGGGATCTGTCGCCGCATCTGCAACGGGACCTCGGTTTCCTCGACGGCAACGATCCTTTCGGACGGCATGGATAGCCCGGCTGGCCTTATCGCAAATCGCGCGCCGCGCTGCCGCGGCCTCGCATACGATGGCAGTCCGGCGTCATGCGCCGGCCAGCAGGGCGGCGGCCGTCCGTTCGTCGGTGATGAGCCCGTTGACCAGCCGGCGGTTCACGGCCGCCAGGATGCCCGGCAGCTTGCGTTCGCCCATCGCAAGCGCGATGACCAGCGACTTCTCGCGTGACGGCAGCGACGCCGACGACACGCGGTCGTTGGTGATGCCTTCGATCATCCGTCCGTCGCGATCGAACACCCAGCCGACGATCTCGGCAATGCCTCCTGCCTTTTGCAGCGCCTTCAGCTCCGCTTCGGAAATGAAGCCGTCCTCGTAGAGCGGTGCCTTCGGACCGAGGTCGCCGATGCCGACGAAGGTCACGTCGGCCTCGGCGGCAAGCGCCAGCGTCGGCTGGATCATCGGCTGATTGAGCAGCATCTCGCGCTCCTGCGGCGAGGAGGCGATGACCGGCAGCGGCATCGGGAATGATCGCGCCTTGACCCTGTCGGCCATGGTGAAGATGACGTTGTAAAAAGCGGCCGAACCGTCCGGCGAGATGTTGCCGGTCAACGAAACCACCTTGTGCTGCGGGCACTCCATCGGCGGCAATTGTTCGATCGCCGCCTTCAGCGTACGGCCGGTTCCGATCGCCAGCACGATCGGAGTCGGCGATCTCAGCCGTTTTTCAATCTCGGCTGCGGCTGCCTCCGCAATGCCGATCGTCGTCGACGAGGAGGTGGGATCGCTCGGCACGACCTCGACCAGGTCGAGCGCGAAGCGGGATTTCAGCCGGCTCGCCAGATCGAGGCAGTTGGCGATCGGATGGTCGACGCGGACCTTGATCAAGCCTTCCGACACCGCCAGCGACACCAGCCGCTGCGCCGTCTGCCGCGAGATGCCGAGCGTGGCGGCGATCTGGTCCTGCGTATTGCCGGCAACATAATAAAGCCAGCCGGCACGCGCCGCCTCGTCCAGCCTGTTGCTGCCGCTATCTTGCCGGGTATTCACGTCCTGCCTCCCGAAACCGCCAGTCATCAGGGCGGCCCGTCCTACTTTCGCAGGGAACAGGCTGCTGCGCAATTGTCAATCTCCAGGGCAATTGCTTGCCTCGGCCGGTGCACGGCTCGGCCGGAACGTCTTCGGCCTGCGCATCCCGCGGCAGGGAAAAGGACGTTTTTCCATCCGGGCAGGCGGCACGTTCTGCCGCCCGGATGGTTTATCTCCCGAGGCAAACCCTTTAAGGGAACGCAAAAAGGAGCGTTGCATGACACCGAAAGCGGTTTTCTGGGACATGGACGGCACGCTGGTGGACAGCGAACCGCTGCACGAAGCAGCCCTGGTGGCGGCGATGCGCTATGTCGGCCTCACGCCCCCACCCGACCTGCACGAACGCGTTCTCGGCGTCGCTGCCTGGCCGGTCTACCTGATGATGCGCGACGAGTTCGGCCTGGATCTGCCCTTCGACGAGTGGATCGTTCACAAATACGAGCACTATCTGCCGCTTGTCGCGACCTTGAAGCCGCGCCCCGGCGCGATCGAGATCTTCAACGAATTGCGCGGGCTTGGCGTGCAGCAAGCCGTGGTTTCGAATTCGGACCGGATGATCGTCGACGCCAATCTGCGCATGGTCGGAATGATCTATCCCGGCATGAAGACGATCAGCCGCAACGACGTGCGCGAAGGCAAGCCACACCCCGAGCCGTTCCTGCGCGCCGCCTATCTCGCCGATGTCGATCCCGCGCAGGCGGTGGCGATCGACGACAGCTGGCCGGGCGCCATGGCGGGGCTGGCGGCGGGAATGAAGACGATCTTCTGGCCTGAAAAGCCGATGGAAGGGCCGCCGGGTGCCATCGTCATCAGCAGCGCCGGGGAATTGCGCAGAGAACTGGGGCTTTGAGCTAAGCGCTGGTCGACCCCCACTCCGTCTCGGCTTCGCCGAGCCACCTCTCCCCCGATCGACGGGGGAGAGGAAGGGCGCCAAGCTTTTTTTTCATCAACGCTCGTCTAGCAACGCTCCCTTCCTTTCCCTCCGGAGGGGGGAAAGGTGGCGCTGCGAAGCAGCGACGGATTGGGGGAACCACCTGGCAATCAAGCCTCGGGCCGGTCGTTCACGCCGGTCACAAAAGATGGATAGCGTAGCGTAAACGGCGAGAAGGAAGAGTCCGGCTTTAATTCCGATAAACCGGCTCCTGCTCGTCGAGGATCGCCTTCAGCTCGCTGAGATGGCGTTCGGCCTGGCCGGGATAGTCGTCCATCTCGCTCGCCGCCTTTTCCGCAATTTCGTCGGAAAGCGTGCGCAGCGGGCGGCCGGTCCACAGCGCCTTGATGTATGTCTCGGCGGCGCGTTCGAAATAGAACATGCGGTTGAAGGCGTCGGCGACCGTGTCGCCGATGACCAGCACGCCGTGATTGCCCATCACCATCACCTTGACCTTGGGGTCGGCAAGGAGTTGCGAGCAGCGCTCGCCTTCCTCCTCGAAGGCCAGCCCGCCATAATGCGCGTCGACGACATGGCGGTTGAAGAACATCGCCGAATTCTGGTCGATCGGCGGCAGGCGAGAATCGGCGAGCGAAGCCAGAACCGTGGCGTGGATCGAGTGCACATGCATGACGCAGCGCGCGTGGGGAACGTTGCGATGGATGGCGCCGTGCAGGCCCCAGGCCGTCGGGTCGGGCGCGTCGGGGCCGGACAGCGTGTCGGGGTCGTTGGCATCGATCTCGATCAGGTCGCTCGCCTTGATGCGCGAGAAATGCACCTGGTTGGGGTTCATCAGGAACTTCGTTCCGTCGTCGTTGACGGCCAACGAGAAATGGTTGGCCACGGCCTCGTGCATGTTGAGCCTTGCCGTCCAGCGGAAGGCGCAAGCGAGATCGACACGCTCCGCGTAGAACGGCAGGTTGCTCAGCGTTTCCTTTTGCAGGCGGGCGATGCTCATCGAAAATCCTCCGGTTTTGGAGAGAATGCCGTGCCGGCCGCCGGCCAGCAACGGCAAACTGGTGGCGCAGTTGTCAGGCGGCCGAACGGGCGGAATGCAGTCCGCCATGCTCGACGATGAAATCGATGACCGCCTGGAGCCCCTTGCCGCGCGACAGGTCGGTGAAGCCGAACGGACGCTTGCCGCGCATGCGGCCGGCGTCGCTCTCCATGACATCCAGGTTGACGTTCACATAAGGCGCCAGATCGCTCTTGTTGATGACCAGGAAATCGGAGCGGGTGATCGCCGGCCCGCCCTTCCTTGGGATCTCCTCGCCCTGGCAGACCGAGATGACATAGAGCGTCAGGTCGGCGAGATCCGGCGAGAAAGTGGCGGCGAGATTGTCGCCGCCGGATTCGATGAAAACGATGTCGAGATCCGGAAATTTCCGGTTCATCTCGGCGATCGCCTGCAGATTGATCGAGGCGTCCTCACGGATGGCCGTATGCGGGCAGCCGCCGGTCTCTACCCCCATGATGCGATCTTCCGGCAGCGCCTGCAGCCGGGCCAACATCATGGCGTCTTCCTTGGTGTAGATGTCGTTGGTGACGACGGCGATCGAGAATTCGTCGCGCAGCGCCTTGCACAGCTTTTCGGTCAACGTCGTCTTGCCCGAGCCGACCGGGCCGCCAATGCCGACGCGCAGCGGACCATTTTTCTGTGTCATGCGGGAAACTCCGTGATGGCAAGGACGGCAAAGCCGAGCCCGATCAGCAGGCACAGCGGCGAATAATAGCGCAGGTCGAGCCGCGCGAAAGGCTGCTCCGGCGCCAGCCGCCGCCACCAGGGCGTGAAACCGGCAATGCCTCGTCCCAGGAACACCAAGCCGATGAGCAGCGAGGTGGCGGCGAGCCCTTCCCTGGGGAAGGGCGACGCAAACACGCCTTCAAGCGCCAGTGGCCACAGCGTGGCTAGGCAAAGGCACGCTGCAACGGCGAAACTGGCCAGGGGCGTCGGCATTTCGTCGACACCACGAAAGCCGACGACGGCGCGGGCGCAAGAGGCCGCATCCTTGCCCGGCCAGATGCCGCCGATACCCCAATAGACATGCAATGCGGTGATCAGCAGCAGGACGGCCGAAAGCACGAAGGCGAGGATGATCATGAGCGAAACAATCGCGAGTATTGGGTTTCGTGTTTCATTGCCATGACGTCGGAAACGAAGGCGCAGCCGCCGAGATCGTCCAATGTCGAGCGAGCGGCGCGGGCAGCGGTCGACAATGCCAGCGGCTCGAAGCCGGCAAGCAGTGCCGTGGCCCCGCTCTGGCCGACAATGCCGAGCCTGATGGCCGCCTGCACGAGGTTTGAGAAGAAGGTTTGCAGGAAGGCGGACAGCGCGTCTTGAAGCGCAATGCCGTTGCCGCCGGCAAGGGCACCGACAGCGACGCAATAGGCGCATTCGGCCGGCAGGCGCTCCAGCACAGGGTTGGGCCAGGCCGCTGCCGCTTTCAGGAAAGCGGCGCCTTGCAGCATTGTCTCGGCGTGGCGCTCGCGTGAGCCGGCGAGCCCTTCGGCCAGTGCCGCTACTTCGTCGAGATCGCCGGCATGCCGGGCGCGGCGCCAGCTCTCGGCGAACAGCACCGCGTCGTTCCAGCCCGAGCCCATTTCGACCAATGTCTCCAGCCAGCCGGCAAGGCTGCCGGCATCGTCGACCAGCCCGTCATGCACCGCCCGCTCGAGACCATGGCTGTAGGAAAAGCCGCCGACCGGAAAGGCCGGCGACAGCCACGCCATCAGCCGCAGCAGGGCGACGGTGGACGGCTGGTCAGTCATGGTCGTGATGATGGCCTGCATGGGAATGCGAATGGGAATGCGCTTCGCCATGCGCGTGGGAATGCGCTTCGCCATGCGCGTGGGAATGCGCTTCGGCGTGGCTATGTGCGTGGCCGTGATCATGGCCGTGATCCGCATGGCCGGAATAGGCGCCGCGCACCGGCTTGAATGGCTCGGAGACGTCCGTCACCGTGGCGCCGAGCCCCTCCAGCATCGCCTTGATGACATGGTCGCGCAGGATGAGAATGCGGTGCGCCTCGATGCTCGCGGCGAGATGCCGGTTGCCGATATGCCAGGCGAGTTCGGCCAGATGCACGGCATCGCGGGCGCGGATGTCGTAGACCTCTTCCGGCGCCGCGACGATCTCGATCTGGCCGCCGTCTTCGAGCACCAGCCGGTCGCCATCGTTCAGGGTGACAGGTTCGGGCAGGTCGACCAGCACTCTGCTGCCGTCGGAAAGTTCGACAGCCCGGCGACGCAGATGCCGCTCGTCATGGGCGAGCACTGCACGGCCCGACGGCGTGGCGGCTCCTGCATTGGCGGCGGTCAGAACCGAGACGGCGCGCGGGAATTTGGTGAAATCGGTCTTGATGTCGAGCTTCATCGAAAGGACCCCTGTTGGCTTGCGGACGGACGCGTCGTGCCGGGACCGGTCGAACGGCCGTTGATGCGCTATGACTATCCATTTTCCGGCAAACCTAGACCATCCCCCGCATCATCCCAATGCCGCTCAAACGATCGTGTCGAAGAGCCGCAGGATGAACGATATCTGGTAGATGAGCGCGGCGGCGACAAAGGCGACGTGGAAGCGGCGGTCGCGCACCAGGATCGCGGCGATGCAGAACGCGACGAAGACCGGCGTGCGGAACAGATATTCACTGCCGAAGCGGGCGAAATGCTCCGGTCCTTTCAGCAATGTGTCGATCACGTCGAGCAAATAAGTGGCGGCCAGCAGGCCGAAAAACCAGGCCCGGCGCGAATAGAAGAAATCCTCGTAGCTGGTGTAGTCCAGCATCGAATCCGGGAACAGCAGGGCGCAGAGCAGGAACAGCGTGATGGCGTAGAAGATGATGAAAAGGTATTTGCCGAAGGTCCAGGTCTCGATGGCGTAGAGGCCGAACTCCCACCACCAGAAATGCACCAGCATCAACAGCACCGAGGCGACCCAGGCCAGATGCACGGGATAGAGCCGGTACTGGCCGGGATGCTGGACGATGCGGGCCACCCCCGACAGCAAGCGGGCGACGCCAAGCCCGATCACCATGCCCATGACGATGCGGATATGCGGGAAGATGTCGTGGGGAGAGGCTATTTCGTTGGCCATGGCCTCGACAAGCTAAGGAGTGACGGCGCTCTTGGGGTTCTGGGCTAGTCTCGCAGAAAATCGTTCATCGAAAGCGGGCCGCCAGGCCAAAATCGTCCATCGAGCGCCTGCTTGGATGTAAAGGGAGGTTCGCTTGGGAAATGGGATTTCCTTAGACCTGTCTCCCTTACCGCGACAGGTAAAGCGTCTTTGTACGCCTCGTCGAAAATCTGCGCGGGATAGCGGCGGAGGCTCGGGCTGTCCTTGATGATATTTCCGATCCAAACGCGCTGTTCGGAAATTGAAGCCTGCCAGCTATGGCATCTGTGGCCCGGCTGGAACTCCCATTTCAGGAGATGTGCGATCAGCACTTCCATCCGGCTGCGGATCTCTCGCCTATCGCTCCTCCCCAAGCTCTCGATCTCCTCGGCCACGTTCTCCCGATCAAGCTCGGCAAGACGCCCCTCGCGCAATAGCGCGCTCTGTTCGGCGCTCCATTGCACGAAATCCGTTTCGTAGGGCGTGAGGGCCCTCAAGCGATCAATCCTGTTCATGGGCGCATAATGCCCTAAAGCGCGTCACGTTTAAACGGCTTCTTGGGACGGGCGCGGTATAAGGCAACTCAAAACAGAAAATACCGCTGCGCCATCGGCAGCACCGTCGCCGGCTCGCAGGTCAAGAGTTCGCCGTCGGCGCGAACCTCGTAGGTCTCTGGATCGACCTCGACATGCGGCGTGGCATCGTTGAGCACCATCGAATGCTTGCCGATGCCGCCGCGCGTGTTCTCGACGGCGACGAACTGCTTGTCGACACCAAGCCTGCCATGCAGGCCGGACTCGAGCGCCGCCTTCGAAACGAAGGTCACCGAGGAATTGGTCCGCGCCTTGCCATAGGCGCCGAACATCGGCCGGTAGTGCATCGGCTGCGGCGTCGGGATCGACGCGTTGGGATCCCCCATCGGGGCGGCGGCGACCATGCCGCCGATCAGCACCATGTCCGGCTTGACGCCGAAGAAGGCCGGGTTCCACAGTACCAGGTCGGCGCGTTTGCCGACCGCGATCGAGCCGATCTCCTTCGAAAGCCCATGCGCGATCGCCGGGTTGATCGTGTATTTGGCGATGTAGCGGCGGACGCGGAAATTGTCGTTGTTGCCGGTCTCCTGCGGCAGCGAGCCGCGCTGGCGCTTCATCTTGTCGGCGGTCTGCCAGGTGCGGATCGCCACCTCGCCGACGCGGCCCATGGCTTGGCTGTCCGACGAAATGATCGAGAAGGCGCCGATATCGTGCAGGATATCCTCCGCCGCGATGGTCTCCTTGCGGATGCGGCTTTCGGCGAAGGCGATGTCTTCGGGAATCGATGGCGACAGATGGTGGCAGACCATCAGCATATCGAGGTGTTCGGCCAGCGTGTTGACCGTGTAGGGCCGCGTCGGATTGGTCGAGGACGGGATGACGTTGGGCAGCCCGCAGACCTTGATGATGTCGGGCGCGTGGCCGCCCCCGGCGCCCTCGGTGTGGAAGGCGTGAATGGTGCGGCCCTTGATCGCCGCCACCGTGTTCTCGACGAAGCCGGATTCGTTCAGCGTATCGGTGTGGATCATCACCTGCACGTCGTAGTCGTCGGCGACCGACAGACAGCAGTCGATCGCCGCCGGCGTCGTGCCCCAGTCCTCATGCAGCTTCAGCGAACAGGCGCCGCCCAGCACCATTTCCTCGAGCGCGGCGGACAGCGATGCATTGCCCTTGCCCGACAGGCCGATGTTCATCGGAAAGGCGTCGAAGGACTGGATCATGCGCGCCATGTGCCATGGCCCCGGCGTGCAGGTCGTCGCCAGCGTGCCATGCGCCGGGCCGGTGCCGCCGCCAAGCATGGTGGTGATGCCGCTCATCAGCGCTTCCTCGATCTGCTGCGGGCAGATGAAGTGGATGTGCGCGTCGAAGCCTCCGGCGGTCAGGATCTTGCCTTCGCCGGCGATGATCTCGGTGCCGGGGCCGATGATGATGGTGACGCCGTCCTGCATGTCCGGATTGCCGGCCTTGCCGATCGCCGCGACACGCCCGTCCCGCAAGCCGATATCGGCCTTGAAGATGCCGGCGCCGGCATCGACCACCAGCGCGTTGGTGATGACGGTGTCGACCGCGCCTTGCGCTCGCGACACCTGGCTCTGGCCCATGCCGTCGCGGATGACCTTGCCGCCACCGAATTTCACTTCTTCGCCGTGAATGGTGAGGTCTTTCTCGACCTCGATGAACAATTCGGTATCGGCGAGCCGCACTCTGTCGCCGGTGGTCGGACCGTACATCTGCGCATAGGCGGCGCGGGTGATTCTAGCCATCAGCGATTGCTCCCGAAATGCGGTTGGCCGAAGCCCGGCTGCACATTGTCGCCATCCAATGGTCACGCAATGACCCGCTCGGCGACACCTTCTGATCCCATTTGACGTTTGAGGTGGAAGGGCAATCCCAAAACGACCGTTCGCCAATCGATGGAAAGGAAAATCCATGCGCAAAACGATATTTCTCGCAGCCGCCGCCACCCTGATGCTGGCGGGCGCCGCCGGTGCCCAGCAACAGCCCGCTCCGGCGCCGGCCACGCCTGCTCCGGCCGCGCCACAGGCTCAGCCGGCCGCGCCGGCGATCCAGAGCGTCAATATCGTCGACATCACGGAGCTGCCCAAGGACACCCAGACCCAGGTCAACCAGGTGATCGCCCAGCGTGGCGACGCCGGCTTGCAGAAATTGCGCAGCTCGATCGACGCCACGCCCAAGGTGAAGTCCGCGCTGGAGGCCAAGGGAATGACGTCGGCACAGGTTGTCGCGGCCAGCATGGAACCCAATGGCGCCCTGACCCTGATCACCAAGAAGGCGAGCTGACGATGCAGCGCGGCTGGCCGGCATCCCGCCCGCCGGCCGCGCTGGCAAGGGAACCGTGGCAAGGCTGGAGTCGTTTCGTTTCCTGAGTGCTGAAACAAACCTCGAAAGGGAACGATGGCCATCACCACCTTGCCCGACGCCCGATGGCTGCATGCGACCGCGGCGGCTGCGTTTCTCGCCGCGAGCCTGCCACACGCCGCGCTGAACGCGCAGGGTCTTGAGAGCCCGGAGACCGTCGACCGGATCGTTGGCTCGCAGGTCAACCAGGAAGAGGCCAAGGCGACCGCTGAAGTCGGAAAAGTCAGCTCGGCGATCGATCGCACGCGTGAAAACATCGGCATGGTGCGCAAGACGTCCAAGCTCGACAAGGTCGACATCGTTTTCCTCACCGACGCCGCGCGCAGCGAAGGCGGCCCGCCGGCGGTCATCGAAAACAAGGTTCGGCAGCATCAGGACGACGTCACCGAGCTCCGCAAGGAGATCGAGGCCAACGCGCTGCTGTTCAATGCCATCGAGTCGCGGCGCGTGCTTGCCGAGGACGTTCTCGCCGTCGAGTTCGACGATCCCGGAAAGATCGTCATCTACGCGGCGGCCAAGCCTCCCAGTTGAGTTGAGCGCGCCGGACGAATTCACAGCTTGCCCATCACCTTCTGTTGAAATCCGTAGACCTCGCGCTTGCCGCCGAGCGGCACCAGCGTCACGTCGCGTTCCTGCCCGGGCTCGAAGCGCATGGCCGTGCCGGCGGCGATGTCGAGGCGCATGCCGCGCGCCTGTTCGCGGTCGAACCTCAACCCCTCATTGGTCTCGAAGAAATGATAGTGGCTTCCGACCTGGATCGGCCGGTCGCCGCTATTGGCAACTTTCAGAGTGACCGTCGGCAGGCCCTTGTTGAGCTCGATGTCGCCGCTTGCCGTGATAATTTCACCGGGAATCATTGAAGTCACACGACGCCGAAGGCGAGGCCGACGCCGAGCGCGGCGCAGGCAGCGCCGGCAAGGCGGGCAAGACCGCGCAACCTTGTGCCGAGGCTAAGGCCTGCGGCGATGCCAGTCGCATGCAGCAGCACCGTGGCAAGCGCAAAGCCGGCCATGTATTCGAGCCCGCCGGCATTTTCCGGCACTTCGGTGCCATGGGCATGGCCGTGGAAGAGCGCGAACAGGCCGATGATGGCGACGCCGGCCGAGACGGGCAGGTCGACCGCCAGCGCCACCAGCAGCCCGAGCGCCACCACGGACGCCAGTATGCCCGGTTCGACGAACGGCAGCGGCATGTGCAGCATGCCAAGCGCGCCGCCGACCAGCATGACGCCGACAAAGGCCGCTGGCCATGCAAGAATCGCCTTGCCGCCCTTGAGTGCCGCCCACAGCCCGACCGCGATCATCGCGGTCATGTGGTCGAGCCCGGAAAGCGGGTGCATGAAGCCGGCGGTGAAGGAGGAGGCCGTGCCGATGCCGACATGTGCATAGGCCGGCACGGAGGCGGCCAGCAGCAGGATCGCCGAGAGGGATGGACGTTTGGCTGACATCATCGGATTGCCTTCCGTTTGCAGTGTCGGGATTCAGGCGGCCTTGCGGGGACCGCAGCCTTCGGCCTTGAGAACGCGTTTGGTCGAAGCGGGATATTTCTTCAGCATCGCCGCCGGCCGGATCGGCCGGGCCGAAAAATTACCGCCGCAATTGGGGCAGACGCCATCCAGGACGGTCTCGGCGCAATCGGCGCAGAAGGTGCACTCGAAGGTGCAGATCAGCGCATTCGTCGCCTCCGGCGGCAGATCCTTGTCGCAGCATTCGCAGTTTGGTCGCAATTCAAGCATCCCGGTCTCCTCGCCTCACCGTATGGGTTCGTGCACGGTCACCAGCTTGGTGCCGTCGGGGAAGGTCGCTTCCACCTGCACGTCGTGGATCATTTCGGCGATGCCTTCCATCACTTGCGCGCGAGACACGACATGGGCACCGGCTTCCATCAATTCGGCGACGGGGCGGCCGTCGCGGGCGCCCTCGACGACGAAATCGGTGATCAGCGCGATCGCTTCCGGGTGATTGAGCTTGACGCCACGCTCCAGCCGCTTGCGCGCCACGATCGCTGCCATGGCGATCAGCAGCTTGTCCTTTTCCCTCGGCGTCAGGTTCATGCGGTTCCCAGAAATGATGCGGACAGAATCACAGTGACCATAATTTGGGCAGCCCCGCTTGTCCGTTGAGCAATCCGACGAGCGGAACCAGCCGCTGGCGCAGTCGGTAGCCGTCCCCAGCGTATAGCCTCGCAAGAAGCTTGCCAGTTCTCTTCACGCTCCAGACGCTGGCGCCGCCCTGGCCACCGACGATCTCCAGGACCTGATCGAGCAAAGCCTCGGCCCTGGGCGAAACCAGCAGCACCGTCGCCATCGCGATCGCGCCGCCTGATATCGCCGGACGGGCGAGGGCAGCGGCGATTTCGGGTCCGATGCGGAAGTCCTCGGCGTGGATGAGCAAACCATCCTGCCGGACGCGCCAGCGATCATGGAAATTGCCGTGCGCGGCCCGTTCGCCCATGGCCAGGCGGCCAAACACGGCCGCCTCCAGCACCAGCGCCTCGGCCCCGGTGGCAAGGTCGACGTCGAGCCTGCGGGCAAAGGCCGCGCGGTCGAAGACGATCGTTTCCTGCGGCAGCCAGGCGACCCGGCCGTTTTCGCCGACCGTCAGTTTCACCCGCACTTCGGCGCGGCCGGATGCGGCGCGATAGATTTTCTCGCAGGCCTGGCTGGTTATCGTGGCGCAGGCATCTGCGCCGACATCCACCTCCCAGCCGAGGCGGTCGCCGCCGGTCAGCCCGCCGGCGGTGTTGATCAGGACTGCCTCCAGCGGATCGGCCGCGACGGCCGGCAGCCTTATCTTGGCGGAGCCATCCTGATAGAGGCGCCGCAGCCGTGTGCGGCCGCCGACGCTGGCGCAGCCCAACTGTGCCAGACCCGCGGCACGCTGTGCCAGCGGGGCCAAAAACGTCGCATGTTCGATCGTGTCCACGCCCACAGGTTAAGCACTGCGGCGGTTTTGTCGATATATAGCTTGTTGCTTGATGACGTTTCCGTTTCTATAGAGGGAGCCACCTTGGTGCGCTCATGCGATGCTTGGCGGGGGTATAAGGCGACGATCGCGGCCCAATCGAGGACAAAAAGGCGCTGTTCAGTTGGCGTCGGGAAACGACAAAGTGGGGAAGAGACCGAATGGCTGACCAACTGGCAACGGACATCATCGAGAAGATCAAAGCCCATGCCGAGCCGGGCGGTGAGGAAATCACCACCAGCACCGAATTGACCGCGCTGGGCATCCATTCGCTGGAACTGACCGAGATCATCTTCGACCTCGAGGAGCAGTATGGCATCGAGATCGAGATGAACACGGTCGATGCCTGGAGCAATCTGAAGAATGTTGGCGACATGGTCGAGGCCGTTCGCGAGCTGATCGCGAAAAAAGCCTGACCGGGATGCACAAGCGTGTCGTCATCACCGGCATCGGCGGGCTGTGCGGTCTCGGCACCAATGCGCAGGCGATCTGGGCCGAGATGCGGGCCGGCCGCTCGGCGATCGGGCCTATGGACAATCCATCCCTGCACGACCTGAAGGTTAAGATCGGCTGCGAAATCAAGGCGCTGCCCGATCATGGGATCGATCGCAAGCAGTTCGTGTCGATGGACCGTTTCAGCCTGCTGGCGGTGATCGCCGCGCGGGAAGCCATGCAGCAGTCTGGCTTGGCCGCGCATGCCGACAACACTTATCGAATGGGCGCCGTCATCGGCATCGGCGTTTGCGGCTTCGAGACGGTCGAGGAGAATTATCGCGCCATCCTGATCGAGGGCAAGAATCGCGCCGGCATTTTCACCGTGCCCAAGGTCATGCCGGGTGCCGCCGCCGGCCAGATCAGCATGAGTCTCGGCCTGCGCGGCCCGGTGTTCGGCGTCACTTCGGCCTGCTCATCGGCCAACCATGCCATCGCCTCGGCGGTCGACCAGATCAGGCTCGGCCGCGCCGACGTCATGGTCGCCGGCGGCGCCGAAGCGCCGTTGGTGTGGGGCGTGCTCAAGGGTTGGGAAGCGCTGCGCGTGCTGTCGCCCGAAACCTGCCGGCCATTTTCGGCCGATCGCCAGGGGCTGGTGCTGGGCGAAGGCGCCGGCATGGCGGTGCTTGAAAGCTACGAGCATGCGATGGCGCGCGGCGCCACCATTCTGGCCGAAATCGCCGGAGCCGGCCTGTCGGCCGATGCCTCCGACATCGTCGCGCCGACCATCGAGGGGCCGGAAGCGGCGATGCGCTTCTGCCTCGTCGATGCCGGCCTCAACCTCGAGGATGTCGATTACATCAACGCTCACGGCACCGGCACCAGGGCCAACGACCAGATCGAGACCGCCGCGATCAAGCGCGTCTTCGGCGAGCATGCGCGCGCGCTTTCCATCTCGTCGACCAAATCGATGCACGCTCATTGCCTCGGCGCGTCGGGCGGGCTGGAGATGATCGCGTGCGTCATGGCGATCCGCGACGGCGTCGTGCCACCGACCGCCAATTTCCGCGAGCCCGACCCCGATTGCGATCTCGACGTGACGCCCAATGTCGCGCGCGAGCGCAAGGTGCGCGCCGCGATAAGCAACAGTTTCGCGTTTGGCGGCACCAATGCCGTGCTGGCGTTCAAGGCCATCTGATTTCAGCGGCGGCTACCGTCTCGGCGGGGCGTGATTCGCCCGGCCGGATCACACGTCTGTTCAGTGACCGTCCGTGCATGCGAAACCGTCGCCGCCATATTGATCATGCGGCATCGCGCACCTAGTTGTGGGCTGCCCCGCCAAATCGCGCCATTCGGCGCCGCCCAATCCAGGAGTTTTCATGGCCGACCTGTCCGCCTTCCCCATCGCAACGCGCTGGCCGGCGAAACATCCTGACCAGATCCAGCTCTATTCGGCAACAACGCCGAATGGGGTGAAGGTTTCCATCGCCCTGGAAGAGCTCGGCCTTCGCTACGAGCCGCATCTGGTCAACATCGGCAAGGACGAGAGCTGGACACCGGAATTCCTGTCGCTCAATCCCAACGGCAAGATCCCGGCGATCATCGATCCGAACGGCCCCGACGGCAAACCGATCGGCTTGTTCGAATCCGGCGCCATCCTGCTCTACCTCGCCGAAAAGACCGGCCTGCTGATCCCGGCGGACGCGACGCGGCGCTACGAGACGATCCAGTGGGTGTTCTTCCAGATGGCTTCGATAGGGCCCATGTTCGGCCAGCTCGGCTTCTTCCACAAATTCGCCGGCCGCGAGATAGCCGACAAGCGCCCGCTGGAGCGCTATCGCGATGAATCGCGGCGGCTGGTCGGCGTGCTCGACGGCAGGCTGAAGGGCCGCAAGTGGATCATGGGCAATGATTACACCATCGCCGACATTTCGCTGCTCGGCTGGGTGCGCAACCTGATCGGCTTCTACGAAGCGCGCGAACTCGTAGGCTTCGATGACTTCGCGAACGTTGTGGCATGGCTGGAGCGCGGCCTGGCGCGACCGGCCGTACAGAAGGGTCTCACCATTCCGGCGAAGGGGTGAAGCGGACCTTGCCATCCCCTGCGGCGGGCCTGGCCGCGGTTGTCCGCAAGCGATGCAAGCCTGCTACTTCGCCTTGGCCTTCGAGCCGCCCTTGCCGATCACCGAAGCCGCGAGCGAGGCCGCGCTGCGCGCGGTTGCGACGACCGCTCCGGCAGCGACGCTCGCCGCTGTCCGTACTGCGCCGGATTTGGTGGCGGCCGCCTTGCGCGGGCTGGCCGCCTTCGCGGCCGTCGGCACCACTTTCTTCGGCGCGGCCTTGCCGAAAGCGGGCTTGCCGTCTTTCGATCGCTGGGCGACCGCCGGGCCGGCCCCGGTTCTCGCTTGCGTTGCTTTCGCCGTCCGGGTCTTGGCGGCTGCGGGTTTTCGTGCCTTGGTTGCCATCGGGAAATCCCCTTACGCCAGACATCATGTTCACGGCCATAACGGCGCGAAAGTCTTAAGGTTCCCGTCAAGAAATATCGAAAATCAAACAGGTTAACCAATGACCAGGTCGGCGGTCCGGCGCCGCGCCAGCACCCGTTCGATATTGGGCATGTCGTTGGACACGATCCAGGCCTTCGCGTCCTCGTCGGAGCGGCCATGATCGTGCCAGCGTTCGAGCAGCCGACGCTCGAGTTCGTTGCGCGGCACGTCGACGAAAATCGAGAAGTCGAATAGCGGCGCCAGCCGCGACCACGGCTCCTCGTCGAGCAGCAGGTAATTGCCCTCGACCAGGATGAACTTGGTGTCGGCGCCGACGATCGCGGCGGCGGCGCGCGACAGTTCCAGGCTGCGGTCGAAGACCGGGATGGCGATGTCGGGTTCGCCGGCCCGGATGCGCTTCAACAGAGCTTCGAAGCCGGCGAAATCGAACGTTTCCGGCGCGCCCTTTCGCGCCCGCAGGCCGCGCGCATCGAGCACGATGTCGTCGTAATGGAAGCCGTCCATCGGCACGACTTCCGCGGCACCTTCCGGCAGCAGGTCATGCAGGCTCGCCGACAGCGTCGACTTGCCGGAGCCCGGCGGACCGGCAATGGCGACGATGAAGCGGTTCGCCTTGCCGGCGCGCTTGAAAATTGTGGCGGCGAGATGGGCGATTTCGGACATGAGAGCCTCGCTTGCCTGGATGGCGAGTAGTATCCGCCGCATCTTGTCGGCAGATTGTGGAAATTTCAAATCGCGATTTGCGCAATCGGGAGCGGCTGATTGCCGATGTGGGCGCCGCCAAGGTTCGTCAGAAACAATCGCGTTCAGACAGCCGCCGGCCCGCCAATCCGCAGGAAATCGCTGTCGAACGGAACCTCCCGGGCCGAACTCGCCACTGCCAGCCGCATGCGGCCGTTCACCGTGGTGACCTCATGCGGCGGCTCGCCGCCGGACAGAGGCAGTGCGCCGATGACATGGCGGAACGACACGCCGCGGCCTTCGCCGAGCGCAAACGCCGTCGCCACGCCCTCGCGCTTCAGCCAGTTGTCGCCGATCGAGGCGGCATGGCCGACGGCCGTGCGGCCGTCCTCTATGCCGAGCACGCCGCGGTGACGGCTGCTCCAGGGGGCGTAGTCGCGCCCGCCATTGCTGAGCCACAGCATGGTGATCGGCAATTCGGCCGGGTTCTTCAGCACCAGCAACAGGTCGTCCTCGGCCTGACGCGCCAGTGCCGTCCAGCCCGGCCCGCCATGATCGGCCTCGACCAGCGTGACGAAATCCTCCCGGCTGTCCTCCATACGGTATTCGGTCAGGTCGAGCGTGCCGCCGCCGGCGGCCGGGAAATGCCCGAGATCGGCCGACCGCGCCGGATAGGCCAGCATGAAGCGGCCGCGGGCGGGGTCCGGCTCCAGCGGATCGGCGGGCGTCGCGGCAAACCGTTTTGGCGAAAAGGCCAGCTTGCCGCCGCCCTTCATCACCGTCATCGGGTGGTGGGCAACCGAAATCGCGCCGTGGCCGCCGGAAAACACATGCTCCTGATAGAGGAAGGGATGGTCGTCGCGCAGGGTAAAAATCTTTTCGACGCTGGCGCCCATAACCTTGTGCCGCAGCCGGAAAATCGCGCGCCAGCCATCGTCCGTCGCGCTGCTCTCGGTGACATCCCAGGCGCTGTTTGCCGGCCAGCCGTGCAGTGGCGCCTCCTCGACATCGCTGCGCGAAAACGGCGCGCAGAGAAAATCGCCGGACAGGCGGACAGTGCCTTGCGGAAGGTCGTTCGGCAGCGTCTCGCCCGCATCGACCCAGGGCGCGCGATGCAGCGGCCTCAACTGGCGTCCGCCGCTGTCGACGGTCATGTCGGCGATGTGGCCGACTGTGAGGTCGAGCGAAACCGAAATACCTCGGGCCTTGATCGTGATCATATCCATCGCGCTCTCACCGATTCTGAAGGCGCAAACAGAACCCGTTCGGCGCCGGTTGCGCAAGCGTGACGGACGGCATTTTGCATCAAAGCTGGTTTCACCCTTCCCCCTTGTGAGGAGGGTCGGCGAGCGGTCGGAGCGAAGCGGAGATCGTTCGACGGGGTGGAGCAGCCCCGGAAGACCCCCCACCCGCTGCGCGAATCGACCCTCCCCATAAGGGGAATGGCGCCTACTGCCGCTTGTATTCCCGCACCGGCGACTTGGTATCATCGGTATAGGTGACCTGCACCGCCATCGACTTCACGCTGTCGGCGACCTTGAAATAGGGCTGGTAGTCGTAGGGAATGGCGTAGGGGTCCTTCTTGTCGCAAGGCGGCATCTTGATCTCCTTGTCGAGCGCGGCATCGTTCAGGCTGTAATGCACCGCCTTGATGGCGCAGCGGTAGGACAGCATCTGCGAGAAATAGACCAGCCCGTGATTGCCGCCGGCGTCGAAGGCGATCCACGACGTCCAGAACTGGTCGAGGATCTGCTTGTTGCCTTGCTCAAGGGCGGCGTCCGGGTCGAAGCGGATGTCGAACGGGCCGGTCTCGCGGCCCCTGATGTCGAGATACTTTATCCCGATCGTGGTTGCCGCCGTGCTGTCGGGCAATTCGAAGCTCGGATTGGGCATCGGTTTGCCGGTGCGCTGGTCGTTGAGCGCCAGCAGGCCGGTGTCGGTGAAGGCGGTGTCGGTGAAGGGGGCGTCGCCAAGGCGCCAGGAAATGGCGGTCGCCGGCTCCGGCAGCGAAATGGTCATCGACCAGCCCTGGTTGGAGCGCATCGGCGTCAGCGTCGGCGCAAAGCGGGCGGGATCGAGCACGTCGCCAAGGGCCGCCATCCGGCTGCGGCCGCGGTCCAGCCAGTCGGCAAGCTGTGTCTGGTCGACGAAATATCCGAGCAGCCCGCCATCCTTTTCGTAGGATATGAATTTGGTCAGCGCCCTGGCCTCGTCGCGCTTGTCAGCCAGCGTCTGGGCGCCGAGGCGGTCTTCGGAAAATTCCTGCGCCAAAAGGAAATAGGCCGGCGCGAAATCCGGATTGGCCGCGATGAAGGCGTTGAGCTTGTCGAGGCGCTGGGCGTCGTCGAATTGCAGTATGTGCACCAGCCTGATCGACAGCGCCTTGCCCTTGTCGGCCAATGCCCCGAACACCTCGCGGGCGCCGGCCTTGCCGTCCTGCACCCGCAGCAGCGTCGCGAAGCGCGTATAGGGGTCGATGGCGTCGACATCGAAACCGGCAAAGGCGAGATAGGAGCGCCTGGCGTTGAGCATGTCGCCGGAAAGCTCGTAGACGCGGGCATTGTGATAGAACTCGTCCGGCCGCTTCGGCTCGGCGATCGTCCCGCCTTGCGCGGCCAGGGCGGCAAAACCCTTGGCGATGGTGTCGATCGAGGCGGCGATCTGCTCGGTGGCCGCCTGCAGCTTCTCCGCCTGGGCCTGCTGCTGTTGCTGGCCGGCGGCAAGCGTATCGGTCGTCTGCTTGACCGCCTCGACTGTCTTTTGCGTCTCGGCGCCTTGCTGCGTCTGCTGCTGCTGGGCGGACGCGATCTGGTCGGTCTTTTGCGCCACCGTGTCGGTCGATTTCTTGACTTCTTCGACCGTCTTCTGCGTCTGCGTGACCGTCTGCTCGATCTTCGCCACCTTTTCGGAAACGATGCCCATCGATTGCTGCAGCGACGCCACCGCCGGCACTAGGCCGGCGATCAGCCCGTTCTGCGAATTGGTTTGTTTCTGCATCGCATAGACACCGCCGGCGACGGCCGCCGCGCTGGTGGCGAACACCAGCGCCGGCAGCGCCTTGGCGGCCAGCACCAGCCTGAGCACAATAGCGATGGCGATGATGACCGCCGCGACCGAAGCGACCAGCGCGATATAGGCGGCGAAAGGCGCCAGCGGATTGAGGATGTCCGAAACCGCGCCGCCGATGAAGGCGATGCTGCCGGCCCATTTGCCGGTGCGGCTGAGTGATGCCCTGATAAGCGAAGGCGCCGCGCCGCCCGCCCCGATGCCCGCCATGCCAAACCCCCAAGCCGCCAGATGCCACATCCCCTTCCCACGGGGAATGCGGCCTTGGCAAGGGAAGACAGGAAACAGGCGATTTCGGGGCGGGGTGAAAGGCCTGCATTACTGCCCGTGACGCGGAATGTCCGACGTTGGCGCTGCCCCTCATCTGCCTGCCGGCATCTTCTCCCCGTGAGGAACGGGGAGAAGGGGCTGGCCGCAGCGTTGGCGATCCCGTCCTTCACGGGGAGAGGGTAGGGTGAGGGGCAGCGCCGACATTCGGAACGCCAGCTCCATTGCAGGCACTTCAAAACCGGGGGAATTGCTCGAGAGTGCCATTAACCAAATGGACGCATCGATCGCGTTACGTTAGCTTCGCCTCATCTCGGCAACAGCCTTACCAAGAACAGTCCCGCCCTTGTCCAACCTGCGTCCCGTTCCGCTCATTCAGAGAATTGTCGGCGTGCTCGGCCTGCTGGCGCTGCTTGCCGGCTGCGCGACGACGCCGCCCGACGCCGTGCTGGCCGTGCCCGCGCCGCCGCAGAAATATGCCGCGATCGTGGTCGATGCCGGGACCGGCAAGCAGCTGTTCGAGGTCAACTCGACGGCGCAGCGTTATCCGGCCTCGCTGACCAAGATGATGACGCTCTATCTGCTGTTCGAGGCATTGGACTCCGGCCGCATCACCAAGGAAACGCAGATCCCGGTGTCTGACAACGCCGCCTCGCAGCCGCCGACCAAGATGCGCTTCCGGCGCGGCGAGAGCATCGACGTCGATTCGGCGATCCGCGCCATCGTCATCAAATCGGCCAATGACGTGGCGGTGGCGGTCGGCGAATATCTCGGCGGCTCGGAGGAGCAGTTCGCCGCCATGATGACCGCCAAGGCGCGCCAGCTCGGCATGACCAGCACCATTTTCCGCAACGCCTCGGGCCTGCCCGACGACGACCAGCACACGACGGCGCGCGACATGGCGGTGCTCGGCATGGCGCTGCATCAGCGCTTCCCGCAGCATTTCCACTATTTTTCCGCAAGCGACTTCATGTTCCGCGGCCGGCTGGTGCGTGGCCACAACGACATGCTCGGCCGGGTGCGCGGCGTCGACGGCATCAAGACCGGCTACATCAGGGCCTCCGGCTTCAACATCGTCACCTCCTACAATGCCGACGGCCATCGGCTGATCGTCGTGGTGATGGGCGCCGACAGCGCCCGCCAGCGCAACGACCATGTCGAGGCGCTGATCCAGCGCAGCCTGTCGCCGGCGGTTGCCGATGCCAGGACAAGGCTGATGTTCGCCGAGCAGCAGTGATCCCCGCCGCGAATTTTGCGCCCAGGCGGTTCTTGTTTCTGGCGCTGTCCTTTCCACAAGCCATCACAAAGGCCATCCTCCCGTGGGTGCCATCCTTCCGCAGTCACCCGATGCCCGGTGCCATTATCGGCGATTGGCGGGAAACACCCATCGCTTCGTCGTCCACGGGCGGAGCAGGAGCGAAGAGGCGCGGTGGCGCGCAACAAAAAACCCGCCACCAGGGCGGGTTTTTCGGAAAATCCTGTCGGCTGAGCGTCAGCTAACCTGGACCTTGGAGGCGGCCTGGTCCTCGGCCAGCTTCTGCTGGAACATCTGCGCGAAATCGATCGGGTCGAGCATCAGCGGCGGGAAGCCGCCATTGCGCGTCGCCTCGGCGATGATCTGCCGGGCGAAGGGGAACAGCAGGCGCGGGCATTCGATGAACAGGACCGGCAGCATGTGCTCCTGCGGGAAGCCCGATATGGCGAAGACGCCGCCATAGACCAGCTCGACGTTGAACAGCACTTCCTGGTCGAAGGAGGCCTTGGCGTTCAGCGTCAGGTTGACGTCGAACTGCTTGTCGGAGAGCGGATTGGCGTTGACGTTGACGTTGATGGCGATGCCTGGCGCCTTGTCGCGGCCGCGCAGCGAATTCGGCGCGCCGGGGCTTTCGAAGGACAGGTCCTTCACATACTGCGCCAGAACGTTTAGCGACGGCTGCGCCGTGTTGCCGTTTCCGTTGGCCGCGCCGGCCGGCGCGTCATCTTTGCTGGCCATGAGCCTGTATCCTTTTGCCTGGGCAGCATTGCTGACCGCATTGAAATCGGGCGTTCGCTACCATGGCCGGCAGGACAAGACAAGGTTTGCCGCCTTGCTTCTCGCGTCGTCATCCCGGGCGAAGCAGCGGCGTCACGGAGACCCCGGGACGAAGAGCGCGATTCCACCGCCAGTCAATCATCCTTCAGGCGCCGCCACGGCGAATCGTGGTCTGGCCCGCGTTTCAAATCGTCCTCGCGCGAATAGTCTCCGTCTTCGAGGTCGATGACCCTGTCGCGCCGGCGGCCGCGGAAGCCGGCGGTGCTGAAATTGGTTGCCACGACGATGCGGCCCTTCAGCGCGCGCCAGGCGAGGTCGCGCACCGGCGGCAGGAAGAGCAGCAGGCCGATGATATCGGTAATGAAGCCGGGGATGATCAGAAGGATCGCGGCGACCACGATCATGGCGCCATGGGCGAGCTGGCGGCTCGGGTCGCGGCCGGCGTCCATCTCGGCGCGGATGCGGGCCATGACGGAGAAACCCTGGTGCCGCAGCAGCAGCGCGCCGGCGAGGCTCGAGGCCAGCACAAGGCCGATCGTCGCCAGGGCGCCTATCTCACGGCCGACGACGACGAAACCGGCAATTTCCAGCAGTGGCAGTGCGAGAACAAAAAGAGGAAGCAGCGAAATGCGCAAGTCTTGACCGATCGTTTCAATGTTTTGCCGTTCGGCGACCAATCGCCGCTGGCTCTGAAGCCGTTAGATAGGTATGCCTGCCTTTGATTTGAATGATTGCGCCTTGCGTTCTATATGCTTTGGATGTGGAACGCTATGCGACCGCGGCCTTGTTGGCCCTGCGGTCCGGCCAGGGACAGGGTTTGATTGGCGGAAGATATGGGATTCTTCGACTTCGGCACGATTTTCTTCCTGATCGCGGCGGTGGTGATCTTTTTCCAGCTGCGCAATGTGCTGGGCCGTCGGACCGGAAGCGAGCGGCCGCCCTTCGATCCCTATACGGCAGCCCGCACCGGCGACAAGGACGCCGCCCAGAAACCCGAGAATGTGGTTTCGCTGCCGCGCAAGCGGCAGCCGGGCGAACCGGCGGTCGACACCTACGCGGCGATCGATGCCTTCGCCAAGCCCGACAGCGACCTCAACAAGGGCCTGCGCACGATCAAGGACAACGACCCTTCCTTCGATCCGAAGGGGTTCGTCGACGGCGCCAAGATGGCCTACGTGATGATCGTCATGGCCTATGCCGACGGCGACCGCAAAACGCTGAAGAACCTGTTGTCGCGCGAGGTGTATGACGGCTTTGTCGCGGCGATCGGCGAACGCGAGGCCAAGTCGGAAAAGATCCAGTCCTCCTTCGTCGGCATCAACAAGGCCGACATCGTCTCGGCCGAGATGAAGGGCGGCGAGGCGCATGTCACGCTGCGCATCATCAGCGAGCTGATTTCGGCGACGCGCGACAAGGCCGGCGCGGTCATCGACGGCGATCCCGAAACCGTGGCAGAGGTCAAGGATGTCTGGACCTTCGCCCGCGACACGCGCTCGCGCGATCCGAACTGGAAGCTCGTCGCCACCGAAGAAGAAGACTGAGCCCGGTCAAAGGCTGGCTCCGGTGTCGCTGTCGCCGCTCCTGGTCGGAACATCCTTCGACGATCTCCCCGGCTGGGGCGATGACGACCATCTGGCGGCCTTCGCAGCCTTTCGCCGCTCCGCCTTTCATGTCCTGACCAAGCCCTATCGCACGGGCGCGCTCGGTATCGGCTTCGATGCCTTCGCCGGCGCCTATGACGAGGCCCGCGCTATTTTGCCCAAAAGCCAGCCAGAGGCGCGTGCCTTCTTCGAACGCCATTTCGTGCCGATGCGGATCGAGACGGGCAGTCCCGGGCTCGTTACCGGGTTCTACGAACCGCAAGCCGAGGCGTCGCCGGTGCGGACCGACCGTTTCATCGTGCCGCTGCTGTCGCGCCCGGCCGACCTTGTCGACATCGACGACAGCAACCGGCCGGCGGGGATGGATCCTTATCTCGCCTTCGCGCGGCAAACTTCGAACGGGCCGGTCGAGTATTTCGACCGCGGCGAGATCGAGCGCGGCGCGCTTGCCGGCGAGGGTTCGGCCGGCCAGGGTCTGGAAATCGCCTGGCTCGCCGACAAGGTCGACGCCTTTTTCATCCATGTGCAAGGTGCCGCAAGGCTCGCCATGACCGACGGCCGGCTTTGCCGCATCACCTATGCCGCCAAATCCGGCCAGCGTTTTACCGGGCCAGGCAAGGTCTTGAGCGATCTCGGCGAAATCCCGCTGGCCGAGGTGACGATGCAGTCGATCCGCGCCTGGTTCAAGGCGCATCCGGATCGCATCGACGAGATCCTGTGGCAGAACCGCTCCTATATCTTCTTCCGCGAGGCGGCGGTGGATGACGCTTCCCTCGGGCCAATCGCCGCCGCCAAGGTGCCGCTGACGCCGGGCCGCTCCATCGCCGTCGACCGGCTGCTGCACACATTCGGCACGCCCTTCTACATCGACGCGCCGACGCTCACCGCATTCGAGGCAAGACCGTTCCAGCGGCTGATGATCGCACAGGACACCGGCTCGGCCATCAACGGGCCCGCGCGGGGAGATCTCTTCGCCGGCTCCGGCGATGCTGCCGGCGAGATCGCAGGCGTGGTGCGCAACGCCGCAGATTTCTATGCGCTGGTTCCGCGCTCGCTCGTTGCAGGGGCGGTCCAATGACCCGGCGTCCGGACAGACTGAGCGAGGATGACCGGGTGCTGTGGAACTTGGTGGCGCGCACCGCCAAGCCGCTCAAAGGCAGGCTTGCCGTCGATATTCCCGAAATTCCCACTGAAACCAAGCCGGCGCCATCGCAGCCGGCGCAAGTCGCCGTCAGCCCTGCAGGTGCCGCAAAGCCGAAGGCTCAGCATGTCACGCACCGCCTCGACGAGCCGACGCTGGACAAGCTGTCGAAGGGCCGGCTGCCGATCGAGGGGCGCGTCGACCTGCACGGCCTGACGCAGGACGAAGCCTATTCGCTGCTGTTCTCGTTCCTGCACCGGGCGCATGCAGGGGGCATCCGCTATGTGCTGGTCATCACCGGCAAGGGTTCTTCTTCGGGCGGCGACGGCGTCTTGCGGCGCGCGGTGCCGGCATGGCTGTCGACGCCAGCGTTCCGTCCGCTCGTCTCCAGCCACGACCATGCCGCCCGCAACCACGGCGGTTCGGGCGCGCTCTATATCAGGCTGCGGCGGGTACGCTCATGAGGGCAGCGGCATGACACCGTTCGGCGAGAAGCTGCGGGCGCTCAGGAGCGAGCGCGGCGTCAGCCAAAAGGACATGGCGGCGGCGGTCGGCGTCAGCGCCGCTTATCTATCGGCGCTCGAGCATGGCCGGCGCGGCGCCCCGACCTGGACGCTGATCCAGAAGATTATCGGCTATTTCAACATCATCTGGGACGACGCCGAGGAACTGGCACGGCTGGCCGAGGCCTCGCACCCCCGCGTCAGGCTCGACACGTCGGGCCTCAGTCCCGCCGCCACCGAGCTTGCCAATCTCTTGGCCGAGAACATCGAGAAGCTCGATGAGGCCGAATTGCGCCGCATCACAGCCTCGATCCGCGCGGCGCTGGGCCGGCGGGTCTAATTGGTTTTGCGCGCCCGCCGGCGAGCAGCCAGCGGGCGTGCTGTGATGCGCTCATTTCTTGCCGGCGGCGCCGCCATTATTTCCACGGCCATTATCGCCCCGGCCGCCCTTGTTGCCATGGTCGCGGCCATTGTTTCCGCCGCCCAGGCAGTTCGAGTCGCCATTGCTGCAACAGCGGCCGCTCCACAGGTCGTTGGTCGACGTCTTGGCGCAGCTTGGGATGGTCTGGTCGGCCGAAGCGGTCCCGGCAAGCGAGGACACCGCGACGGCGGCGAGAAGGATGTTTCGGATAAAAGCAGTCATTTGAGTTCTCCGTGATTGGGTTCCGTCTACAGCCCTGTGTCGCGGGCGGGACGGAAATGGTTCACGGAAGATCGGAAAATAGGAATGCGCAGCACGGTCCGACGGTACTGGCAACGTCGGCGCCGCCCCTCATCCGCCTGCCGGCACCTTCTCCCCATATAGGACGGGGAGAAGGGCGGCTCCAACGCACACGCTTTTTTCTTCACCGTTGGACATTAGCGAAATCATCGACGACAGCGTCTTTCTCCCCGTCGCTATACGGGGAGAAATGCCCGGTCCACCCTCCGCAGCTGCAGCGCAGCTGCTGCGGAGGACGGGCAGGGCAATGAGGGGCGGCGCCGACCTCTGCTGGTTTGCTGAGAATACTGACAGCGGGTCGCGTGACCGCGAAAGCGGCCGCGCTCCTAGACGCCCGCCCCAGCCGCTACTCCACAGACCCCACCAGAACCTGCTGGCCGCCGCGGATCGAGACCCAGCGGCCGGTGTTGTCGACGGCCTGGCGCTTGAGGAAGCGGTAGCCGGTCTGGTCCCAGGACCTGACCTTGTTGGTCAGATTGTCGAGCACGTAGTCGCCCTTGTCGGTGCGCACCGTCAGCACGGAATGCCCCTCGCCATCGGGCTTGCGCACCACCGTGATGAGAAGATCGGCGAGCGACATACCCATGTGGGACAGCCGGCGGCGCTTTTCCAGCACATAGTCCTCGCAGTCGCCAACGCCCCTGTCGGGATAGGCCCAGACTTCGTCCCTGCCGTAAATGTCCATGTCGCTCATCGGCTTGACGGCGGCGTTGACCCTGGCGGTGACGTTGGTGAGCTTGCGCATCAGCCCGGCGGTCATCCTGGCCGGCGCGAGATTGCCCGCACGGATCGAGCATTCAGCGGGACGGAGCTTGCAGAAATCATAGTGGCCGATCGGCTGCGAGGTGAAGCTCCCGGTCGTCATTGCTCCGGCCGCCAAAGCCGGTGCCATCCAGCCTCCCGTCATTGCCAGTCCGGCTGCCGCCGCGCACAAACGCAGCCTTCTCGCCATTGTTGAGGAATTCATTGTCCCCGCTCACCCTTGTTGTTAACGAAACGTTAAGGGCGATTGACGGTCCGTGTCAATTATTACGATGATCTGATTTGCAGCATGGTTACCCGCCGGGCATTGCCGCGGCACTTGTACCGCATAAGAAAATCCACCGGCCGATTTCGGCCAGGTGGCGCGGATTGCATTCGGCGGTCGCTTACCGCTTGGCGGTGCGGACCAGCTTCGGCTTCGCCGCGACGCGGTTCTGGCGGCCGTAGCTGGTGATGAAGTCGACGATGCGCGGTACGATTTCCGAGCGGAAGCGCGAACCGTTGAACACGCCGTAATGACCGACCGCCGGCTGCATGTAGTGAGCCTTCCTGTCGGCGGGGATGTTGACGCAGAGATCATGCGCTGCCTTGGTCTGGCCGAGGCCTGATATGTCGTCGTTCTCGCCCTCGACCGTGAACAAAGCGACGTTGCGGATAACGGAAGGATCGATCCGGGTGCCGCGATGCGTCATCTCGCCCTTGGGCAAGGCTTGGCGCACGAAGACGGTGTCGACGGTCTGCAAGTAGAACTCGGCCGTCAGGTCCATCACCGCCAGATATTCATCATAGAAGTCGCGGTGCCTCTCGGCATTGTCGCCATCATGCTTCACCAGGTGCATGAAGAAGTCCTTGTGGGCGATGATGTGGCGGTCGAGGTTCATGCTCATGAAGCCGGACAGCTGCAAGAAGCCTGGGTAGACCTCGCGGCCGAAGCCCGGCTCCGGCCAGGGCGCGCGCATGACGACATTGTCGCGGAACCAGTCGATGCCCTTTTCTTCGGCCAGAAGGTTGACCGCGGTCGGGTTGCGGCGGGTGTCGATAGGCCCACCCATCAAGGTCATGGTCGAGGGCACGAAGGGATCGCCGCGCGTTTCCATCAGCGCCACGGCCGCCAGCACCGGCACCGAAGGCTGGCACACCGCCATCACATGCGTGTCGGGGCCGAGCACGTGCAGCATGTCGATGACATAGTCGATATAGTCGTCGAGATCGAAGCTGCCGTCCGACATCGGCACCATGCGGGCATCGACCCAGTCGGTGATGTGCACATCGGCGTGGGGCAGCATCGCCTCGACCGTGCCGCGCAGCAGCGTCGCATAGTGGCCCGACATCGGCGCCACGATCAGAAGCTTCGGGTCGGGCTTACGCCCGGCAGGGACGGCGCGCTGGAAGCGCACGAGATTGCAGAACGGCTTCGACCAGACGGTTTTCTCGGTGACCTCGACATTCTTCCAGTCGACCACCGTCTTGTCGAGGCCGAAGGCCGGCTTGCCGTAGCGGCGCGTGGTGCGCTCGAACAGTTCGGCGGTGGCGGCGATCGAGCGGCCCCAGGGCGTGTGCGAGAATGGGTTGAGCGGATTGGAATAGAACAGCCGCACCGCATCGGCATAGAGACGCGCGGGCTGCAAGGCGGCGTGGTTCATTTCATAGAGCTGGTAGAACATCGAGAACCCCGCTGCTGCCTGGGACCGAAGGGACGACGAGCAGCGCCGAGCCCCATGCCTCGCGGGGAAGTTAGCAACTAATTGCTGCGATGCAATACGTCAGGTGACATGATCTATGCTCATTCTTCGTCCAAGCCGTTGAGAATCGGCCCTGAATGAGGCGAGCCGGCTCAGTGTGCGGTGCGAAGACGCCTGGGGTCACCGATGTGGCCCGGCGGAAAACCGGACCACATATCCGTTCAAACACGGGCCATGCAGACCGCGGTGTGGCCGGAGCCGATAAAGCCGAGCTGGCCGGCGGCGCCCTTCGACAGGTCGAGAACGCGTCCCCTGATGAACGGGCCACGATCGTTGATGCGCACGACGACGCTGCGGCCATTGTTCTGATTGGTGACGCGCAACTTGGTGCCGAAAGGCAAGGTGCGGTGGGCGGCGGTCAAGGCCGAGGGGTTCATGCGCTCGCCCGATGCGGTTTTCGAATGCAGCGCGTACCAGGAAGCGCGGCCGCACTGGCCAGCGGCGGCGGTTGCCGAAGTGGCGGATGCGCCGACCATCAGGCCAGCAGCGATCGTCACCGCGACAAGCGCGGTCTGGTTTATAATCTTCATATTTGGGGAATGGCTCCGTTTTTGACAGTCCCCAGCCGTTAAGGAGCAAATAAGGCGCGAAATGCGGCAAGCATCTGGCGGTTCCATGGCGATGGCACACGTTTGGAGTCGCCGGGTAACAGTCTGTCAGTGATTTTTCCGCCGGCTCGGCACCAATTGCCGATGATCTTCTCTTCGATATCGGCGAACTGTTTGACAAGATCCGGGTTCAACATCCAAGTAGAATCCGGTACGATCAGGCCTCTTCCTTCGGCTCTTTCATCGCGGCCACGGCGTCGCAATCGATCGACTTGGAAAGCGAGGTCCGTCAATGCGATTTGCCAAAAATCTGCTGGGCTTGATTGTGGTTGCCATCGGCGCGCTGTGGACACTGCAAGGCATCGGCGTGGTCGGCGGCAGCTTCATGACCGGCCAGTCGCAATGGCTCTACGTCGGCATCGTCACCATGCTGGTCGGGCTGGCGGGACTGGTGTGGGCGAACCGATAGGGCGGACTTCGATGAGGGTCGACCCCCACTCCGGCCCTTCGGGCCACCTCTCCCCCGCTCGACGGGGGAGAGGAAAGGCATGTCCCATCGACGGGTAGAGGAAGGACGTGCGTTCGCCGGCCTTGGCGCCTTTCCTCTCCCTCCGGAGGACTCCGGAGGGGGAGCGGTGGCGCTGCGAAGCAGCGACGGCGTGAGGGAAGGCGGTCCTCAATTGCGCCGCCGCCGCAAGACAGGCTCTACCTGAACAGCCGGTCCAGAATCCTGCCTTCGAGATGCGCAAGTTCGACCGAGCCGCGCCGGCGCGGCCGGGCCACCGGTACATCGAGGTCGAGCGCGATCTTGCCGCCGCTGATCACGACGACCCGGTCGGCGAGCGCAACGGCCTCGGCAACGTCATGCGTGACCAACACGGCGGTGAACTTCTGGGCGAGCCAGATGCGTTCCAGCAATTGCTGCATCTCGATACGGGTCAGAGCGTCGAGCGCGCCTAACGGCTCGTCGAGCGCCAGGATTTGCGGGTGACCGATCAGAGCGCGGGCAAGCGCGACGCGCTGCTTCTGGCCGCCGGACAACACCGAGGGCCATTCGTCGGCGCGATCGGCGAGACCGACCTCGCCAAGGATGTCGAGCGCGCGTCGCCTTGCTTCAGTACCCGAGGCGATGCCGGTCAGCCCGACCTCGACGTTTTTCACCACGCTGGCCCAGGGCAGAAGCCGCGGCTCCTGGAACATGAAGCGCGTGCGGCTGTGGCCTTCTTCCGGCACGCCAAATATCAGCGACCCGGCGGTCGGCCGGTCGAGCCCGGCCAGCAGCCGCAGCAACGTGCTTTTGCCGCAGCCGCTTTTGCCGATGACGGCGACGAACTGGCCGATCGGCACATCCAGATCGATGCCGTCGAGGACGATCTTGTCGCCAAAGCGCTTGCCGGCACCGTCGAAGGCGAAGGCGCGCGGTCGTTCAGCGATCTCGCCCGGCTGCGGTTGCGGCGTGGCTACGAAGGAACGGACGGCGGCGAGGCTGGGCATCGAAAACCCTCAGGCGTTCTGGAAAGCGGGATGCCAGCCGAGCGACAACCGCTCAAGCAGGCGGGCGAGGCTGTCGGCGAGCTTGCCAAGCAGCGCGTAGATCAGGATCGACAGCACGACGACGTCGATGAGCAGGAACTCGCGCGCCTGCATGGCCATGTAGCCGAGGCCGGAACTGGCGGAGATGGTTTCGGCGACGATCAGCGTCAGCCACATGATGCCCAGCGCATAGCGCAGTCCAACGAAAATCGCCGGCAGCGCGCCGGGCAGGATCACGCGGAAGAACAGCGCGCGCCGGTCCATGCCGTAGACACGGCCCATCTCGACAAGCTGCGGGTCGACGCTCTGGATGCCGAGCAGCGTGTTGACATAGATCGGAAAGAACACGCCGAGCGCCACCAGGAAAAGTTTTGCTTCCTCGTCGATGCCGAACCACAGGATGACGAGCGGAATCAGGGCCAGATGCGGAATGTTGCGGATCATCTGCAGCGTGGTGTCGGTCAGGCCGTGGCTGAGCCGCGACAGCCCGTTGGCGAGGCCAAGCGCAAAGCCGATCGAGCCGCCAATGGCGAAGCCGGCAAGCGCGCGCGCCGTCGAGACGCCGATGTTGCGGATGAGTTCGCCCGACAGGGTCAGCCGCCAGAACGCCTCGGCCACGGCGCTGGGCGCCGGCAGGACGTTGGGCGGCATCAAGCCCGCACGGCTGGCGATCTCCCAGCCGGCGATGACCAGAACCGGCAGCAGCCATCCGATGCCGTTCCTGTGGAGGCGCGCGGAAAAGCTCATGACGAAGCCTGCAGGCGGGCCGCGCCATGGAAGCCGACGGAGAACTCGTTGGCGATATCTTCGCGCGCCTTGAGCCGCCTTGTGCCGAGCCCGAGACGCGGAAACAGAAGCTCGGCGACGCGATAGGCTTCTTCAAGATGAGGGTAGCCCGAGCCGATAATGGTGTCGATGCCGATCGCCTGATACTCGCGGATGCGCTCGGCGATCTGCTCCGGCGTGCCGACCAGCGCCGTGCCGGCGCCGCCGCGTACCAGCCCGACGCCGGCCCAAAGATTGGGCGACACGACCAGCTTGTCGCGACGGCCGCCATGCAGTTCCGCCATGCGGCGCTGGCCGACCGAGTCCATCTGGTTCAGAAACCGCGCTTGTGCGTTCTCGATCTGGGCATCGGTGACGTGGCTGATCAGCCGGTCGGCGGCGCGCCAGGCTTCGTCCTCGGTCTCGCGGACGATAAAATGCAGCCTGATGCCGAAGCGCAGCTTGCGGCCGCGAAGTGCCGCCTTCCGGCGGGCCGAGGCGAGCTTCTCGGCCACCTGTGCCGGCGGCTCGCCCCAGGTGAGATACATGTCGACGAGTTCGGCGGCGAGGTCCTGCCCGGCATCCGAGGATCCGCCGAAATAGAGCGGCGGCCGCTTCTGCACCGGCAGGAGGTCGAGGCGGCCGTTCTCGACGCGATAATATTTGCCATCGAAATTGACGCGTTCGCCGGAGACCAGGCCACGCCAGATGGTGAGGAATTCGTGCGCCTGGGCATAACGCTCGTCATGCGGCAGGAAGACGCCGTCGCCGGCAAGCTCGGTCGGATTGCCGCCGACCACGACATTGAGCAGCAGCCGGCCATTGCTCAGCCGGTCGAGTGCCGCCGTCTGGCGTGCGGCGAAAGTCGGCAGCGGCGCGCCAGGCCGGAGCGCGACGAGGAATTTGAGCTTTTCGGTGAGCGTCGCAAGACCTGTCGCGGTGATCCAGGAATCCTCGCAGTTCTGCCCGGTCGGCAACAGTACGCCGGGGAAACCGAGCCGGTCGACCGCCTGCGCGATCTCCTTGAAGTAGCCGAACTCGGGCGGCCGCTGCTGTTCCTCGGAACCGAGATAGGAACCATCGCCATGCGTCGGGATGAACCAGAAGAAATCGAGCGGCGCGGTGTCGGCTGGCGTGGTCATGACGGACCTCTTGGAGAGTGCAAACAGCGACGGCGCCGGGCGTTCTTACCCGGCGCCGCGCGGCAAAAGATCAATTCCCCGGCGCGCTCCACACGGCGTCGGAGATGCGGACCGCGTTCGGGATCAGCCCGAGCTTGTAGAAACGGTCGGCAGTCGCCTGCTGGCCGGCGACGATCTCGTCCGTGACCGGAAAGATGCCGAACTTGGTTCGATTGGCGGCGATCGTCTGCGCGTCGAGCGGCACGGCGGTAACCTCATGCAGCGCCTCGGCCACCTTGTCGCGGTTCTGGTCCGCCCATTTTGCCGCCGCGCCGAGGGCCGATATGGTGGTTGTGACGATCTCGGGATGCGCCTTGGCGAAATCCTTGTTGGCGAGGAAGTAGGTGTTGACCTTGAGAACCTCGCTGGAGCGGGCCAGCACGCGCGGCTGGTAACGCGTTTCGGCGATGGCGAAGAACGGATCCCAGACGGCCCAGGCATCGATCTGGTCGCTGGCGAAGGCGGCGGCGGCATCGGCCGGACTGAGATAGACCGGCGTGACCTGATCGAAGGAGACGCCTGCCTTTTCCAGCGCCGCGACGAGCAGATTGTGTGCGCTGGTGCCTTTGCCGACGCCGATGCGTTTGCCCTTGAGATCGGCGACCGACTGGATCGGCGACGCCGGCTTGACGAAGATCGCCTCGCCCTCGCCATTGGAGGGCAGCGCCGCGGCATAGACGATGTTGGCGCCGGCCGATTGGCCGAAGATCGGCGGTGCGTCGCCAGTCCAGCCGACATCGATGGCGCCGACATTGAGCGCCTCGACCAGCGGCGGCCCGGCGGTGAATTCCACCCACTTGACGGTGACGCCCTTGTCGACGAGCGCCTTTTCGATCACCTGTTGCTGCCGGGCGATCACCGGCAGGCCGGTCTTCTGATAGCCAACGCTGAACTGCTTCAGTTCCTGCGCAGCGGCGCCGAACGACATGGCAGCGCTTGCTGCCAGCAAGCCGATGCCGAAAACGCGTCTCGTCAGATTCAACATGATCCCTCTCCTTCGATGCAGGTCGGCGCCGGGAAACTATCCTCGCCGGTTGGAAGAGAGGTAAGGCTAGGTAGGTCTATAAATTTAGTGGAGAAATGATTTGGCGAGTTGACGCGAAAAAACGGAATTGTTTTTCATAATTGCGGGATAGCGCTTCCTCGGCCTACCCGCCGGTAACACGGAGGAGGCGAGACGGATCGCCCGCGTTCATTTCATGATTGTCGGGGGCGCCCCCCGTGGCCCTTCACTGCGACCAATACTGCCAGGCCCAGTAGAAACTTTCGTCGCGCGGCGGCAGGCGGTCGCGCTCGGCGTCGAGCCGTACCGGCGTGGGCGATCTGGGCTCGTCTTCAAACGGCCGGCCGTCCGTTTTCTGGAACGGGCGAAGCCGGTGACCGAGAAAGGCAAACAATGTCGCGGTGGAGTGGTCCATCATCGTGTCTCTCCTTTCGATTTCATTCGCGTCCCGCCCAGGGAACGAGCACGCGTTCGATCCGGCGGATGGTGAATTCGAGCAAGAAGGCGATGGCCGCGATCACCAATATGCCCATCACTACCACGTCGGTGACGAGGAACTGGGCGGCCGACTGGATCATGAAGCCAAGCCCGCGCGTCGCCGCCACCAGTTCGGCGGCGACCAGCGTCGACCAGCCGGCGCCGAGCGCTATGCGCAGGCCGGTCAGGATCGCGGGCAGCGCGCTGGGCAGGATCACGTGGCGGACCACTTGCGCGCGTGTCGCACCGAGAGAGCGCGCCGCATTGATACGCTCCTGCGAGACGCCGCGAACGCCCGACGCGGTCGACAGCGCCACCGGCGCCAGCATGGCAATGGCAATCACCAGTATCTTCGACGGCTCGCCGATGCCGAACCAGATGATGACCAGCGGCAGGTAGGCGAGCGGCGGGATCGGCCGCAGGAATTCCAGTAGCGGATCGAAGATGCCGCGTCCGACCGTGCTGATGCCGATGGCGAGCCCAACCGGCACGCCAATAAGGATGGCCGCGACGAGCGCGGCGAACACGCGGCCGAGGCTTGCCACGACATGCTCTAGCAGCGTCGCATCGACGAAGCCGTCGCGGGCGACCACAACGAACTTGTTCCACACGGCGACGGGCGAGGGCAAGAAAACCGGCGATACAAGCTGCAGGCGCGCCGACAGCGCCCACGCCGCCAGCACAACCAGTATCGTCACGGCGCTCACCATGCGCGCCGAAACACCGGCCCGCTTCGGCCGGGGCCTGGACCAAGGCACCGACAGGCCTTCAGCCTCGTCGATCTTGTGGCCTGGCCGTTCCGTGTAGGAGGTGAGAGTCATGCCGTCTCTCCCTCGAAGATGGCGTCGGTCAATTCGCCGCGCGCCGCTGCAAAGGCCGGGTCGGCCTTGATGCTGCGAATGGCTTCGCCCGACGCGTAGCGCCTGGAGAAGGCGGGCTCGAAAGTCCGCACAACGCGGCCTGGACCCGGAGCCAGCACGACGACGCTGGTGGCGAGCACCAGCGCTTCCTCAATGCCGTGCGTAACCATCAGCACGCCGACATCGCTGGCCGTCCACAAATCGAGCAGCGTCGTCTGCATGCGTTCACGCGTCAGCGCATCGAGCGCGCCAAGCGGTTCGTCGAGCAGCAGGAATTCCGGTTCGGCGGCGAGCGCCCGGGCGAGGCCGACGCGCTGGCGCATGCCGCCGGAAAGCTCCCAAATGTGTTTGTCGCCGACGCCGTCGAGCTTGACCAGCGCCAGAAGCTCGTCGGCGCGCCGGGCCCGTTCGCCCGGTCTGACGCCGCGCAACCGCAATGCGAAGGCAACGTTCTCGCGGGCCGTCAGCCACGGAAACAAGGCATCGTTCTGGAATACCACAGCGCGGTCCGAGCCTGGCGCGGTGATTGGCCGGCCGTTGATCGCGGCGCTGCCGCGCACCGGCCTGACAAGGCCGGCGGCGACATTGAGCAGCGAGGTCTTGCCGCAGCCGGAACGGCCGACAAGCACGACGAAATCGCCCTTGGCGACATTGATCGACACGCGCTCGACCGCGGGCGCCGGCTGGCCGTGATAGTGAATCGAGATCTTGTCGAGCACGAGATGCGGCATGGGTCCTCACGGGAGGTTCGTTGAACTGCCCCGAAACCGCGCCTCGTCAGCAGTTCCGGGGCAGACAGCACGCGGCGCCCGGGAAGGAGAGCGCGCGCGCGTTCGGAGCAATTCCAGGAAGTGTGCAGCGGTTCGCGTCCGGAATTGCGTGAAACAAATCCTTGCTTCAGTTCGAGGCCAGCGCTTCGGTGGCGTATTTCGATGTCACGTATTTCGTATAATCAGGCAGCACGGCGTCGATCTTGCCTTGCTCCTTGAGGAAAGCGGACGCCGCCTCGATCGCCCTGACGGTGCCGCCGCCGAGGAATTTATCGGAGGCCTGCTCTTCCAGCGTCGGGAAGACATAGCCCTTGAGCAGTTGCGGCACTTCTTCCAGCTTGGCGCCGGTGAGCTTGGCGATCTTTTCCGCCTGCGGCGAAGACACCGACCAGGCGTCCGGCTTGGCCAGGAAGGCGGCATAGGCGGCACCCGTCACCTTGACGAAATTGCGCACCGCTTCCGGGTTCTTGTCGGCAAAGTCGGTGCGCACGATCCAGGCGTCGAAGGTCGGCGCGCCCCAGGCGGCGACCTGCGAGGAGTCCAGCACGGTCTTGCCCGTCGTCTTGATCTGACCAAGCGCCGGATCCCAGACGTAAGCCGCATCGATGTCGCCCCGCGCGAAGGCGGCTGCGATTTCCGGTGGCCTGAGATTGAGGATCTCGACCGATTTCGGATCGACGCCCTCGTGCTTCAAGGCGGCGAGCAGGCTGTAATGCGTGGTCGAGACGAAGGGCACCGCCACCTTCTTGCCGGCGAGATCGGCGATCTTGTCGATGCCGGCACCGTTGCGCGCGACCAGCGCTTCGGATTGCCCGATCAAGCCGACAATGAAAATGGTCTGGATGGGAAGGTCGCGGCTTGCCGCCGCCGCCAGCGGGCTCGATCCGACATAGCCTATATCGACCGATCCGGAAGCGACCGCGGCAATGACGTCGGCACCGGAGTCGAATTTGCGCCAGTCTATCGCCGCCTTCGTTGCCTTTTCGTAGGTGCCGTCGGCCTGCGGCACTTTCGAGGGTTCGACCACCGTCTGGTAGCCGATAGTGATCTTGAGGTCGTCGGCAAAAACCGGGCCGAGGAAGGCGGCACCGGCAAGTGCTGCCGACGACAGGAGAAGAATGCGTCGCGAAATGGTGGACATGAAGGGCTCCTGAAAAGAGAAAATCGGAATGCCTCATCATAGTCAGCTAATTCTATCATTCCTGTAGAGTTAAATCCTTCCAACCAAAGCCGGCTTGTTAGAAAAAAGCTGCGGATAGCGCGTTGCTGAAGCGGATAGGGCGGTTGCGAGCGATCTCACGGCCTGATTCGAGCCGTGATGTTGGAGTTCGGCTGCCTCCAAGGTCTTCCGATGCCGACAGGACATAGGGTGGTCCCGTCAACGTCCTGCAAGGTTCTGCACCTCACCAACGCTCGAAGAAAACGGAATGGACCCGTGTCTCTGCCGCGATACCGCCGGCATCGCGGGTTACGAACGAGATTTCCCGCGCTGACGCTCGCCGGGCGAATTCATGCCTCAAACAGCCAAGGATTTGAAAACACATTCCGCGTGTCGAGGGGTAAGTATAGTATTCTTACATTGAGGAATGGAGGCGACGATGCGCGACCAATCCATGATCGCTCTCGGCTGGCTTTCAACGTCGTGCGGGTCGACGCAAACCACCGCTGCTGCCCTGGAACCATTTGCCGTCTTGCTGCCGGCGAAGCGCATTTCTGTGCTCTCAAAGGCACAAACGCCGGCAAATATGGCCGTAGCAGCTTGAAAATGAAGCAAAATCAACAGCTCTCGGCTTGTACATCATGTCACTAGAATTTATGTGTCATGGATGCTTGGACGCGGCGAGGAGGCACGCCAGGCGTTTCGCAACAGGTGGCTTCGGCCCACCGCATGACAGAGAAACGTTCGGCTCATGCTCACAAAGAAGGGCAAGTACGGCCTCAAGGCGCTCATACACCTCGCGCGGATACCGGCCGGACAGCTCGCTTTCGTCAATGACATCGCGACGGGCAACAACATCCCGAAGAAATTCCTCGACGCAATCCTGGGCGAACTGCGCAATGCCGGCTTCGTCCAGAGCCGCAAGGGCAAGGATGGCGGCTACCGATTGGCGCGGCCTGCCGACGAGATCAAGGTCGGCCATGTCGTGCGCGTCCTCGACGGGCCGCTGGCACCTATTCCCTGTGCCAGCCGCACCCAGTATCAGCGCTGTGAAGACTGCAACGAGGCGACATGCCAAGTCCGACATCTGATGCTCGAGGTCCGGCAAGCGATCGCCGAGGTGCTCGACCAGCGCAGCCTCGCCGAAATGCGCGATATCGCCAGCGACGAGCTTACGGTCGCGAGAGATATCGACGACCTTGCGGTCGCGGCGGTGAAAATCCAGGCCTGACGCCAGCGCTTCGCACCGGACTAGAACGCGCATGACCGGGCGCGCCAATTCGATCATCATTGTCGGCGGCGGCGCCAGCGGCGTCGTGCTGGCCGCGCATCTATTGAAATCGCCCAATCCCGATCTGCGGGTCACGCTGATCGAGAAGCGCCCCCATTTCGGCCAGGGCATCGCCTATTCGACGCTGCTATCGGCACATGTGCTGAACGTCAGCGCCGCCGGCATGAGCGCCTATGCCGATGATCCCGGCAATTTCTGGCGCTGGCTGCTGGAACGCGGCCTTGCAACCCCGGAACAGGCGCCGGTCTACGCGCCGCGCAGCCTCTATGCTCGCTATCTCAAGGAATTGCTCGACGATCTGGAAGCGGGCGAGCGCGCGACGGGCCGATTGCGCCTGATCCGCGAGGAAAGCCGGTCGATCTCGCCCACCGCTTCCGGGGTCGAGGTGGTGCTCGCCAACGGGACCAGCGTCGTCTCGCATCTTGCCGTGCTGGCCACCGGCCATGACGAGCAGCCGGCGCACGGCCATGCGATCAGGATGGGCTCGGAGGCAGACACCGCGCTCGGCCCGGACAGTCGTGTCATGGTGCTGGGTACGGGCTTGAGCATGGTCGACGCTTTCCTGGCGCTGGAACAGCGTGGCCACAAGGGCGAGATCGTCGTCATTTCCCGGCGCGGGCTGCTGCCGTCGCCGCACCGCAAGGGCAATCCGATCAAGCTCGACATTGCCGACATCCCGCTCGGTACCCAGCTTTCCTATTTCGTCGGCTGGTTCCGCGACCTGATTCGCGAGAACCAGAAAGCCGGCGTCGACTGGCGCGACGTGGTCGACGGCCTGCGCCCGTTCAATCAGAATATCTGGCAGAACTGGCCATCTTCGGCCAAGCGCCGCTTCGTCGAGCACACCAAGGCCTGGTGGGATATCCATCGCCATCGCATGGCGCCGGAAGTCTACGCCAAGGTGACCGGCGCGGTGCAATCCGGCCGCATTCGCCTTGTCGCCGGCCGCGTCGTCGACGTGACGGCCAATGACGGATTCATCGTCGCGGTCCAGTCGCGCCACACCCAGCGCCTCGAGACGTTCGACGTTGCCCGCATCTACGATTGCTCGGGCATCGTCAGGGACATCTCGACGTCTTCGAACAGCGTCGTGCGCTCGCTGGTCGACCGCGGGCTGGCACGGCCGGACCCGCTGCGCATCGGCCTCGATGTCACCGCCAATTGCGAGATCATCGCCAGCGACGGCACCGTGTCGACCAAGATCCTGGCCGTCGGCCCACTGACGCGCGGCACCTTCTTCGAGATCGACGCCATTCCCGACATCCGGGTGCAATGCGCCAGGCTGAGCAGACGGCTGCTGGGGTAGGTCGTCGCTCTACGGCGCCCTGCAGAGCCTTGCGCGGGGACGCCCAACCCGGAATGACATTCTCCATCTGGCCGGTTGATTGGCACGATCTATCTTCTTTCCAACTGCAAAGGGCTGGAAAAGAGGATACGCTGCCGCCCGCCCCCAAGGCGGCCGCTTGATCATGGAGCACGGATATGAGCAAGCACAAGGTCGCCGCGTCGGACAGCGCCCCTGCGGAAAGCGCAACGTCCCGTCTGCGTCCGCCCTACAAGTCGGTTCTCGACCTGATCGGCCAGACGCCGGTGGTGGAATTGACCACATTCGACACCGGCAAGTGCCGGCTGTTCATCAAGCTCGAGAGCCAGAATCCCGGCGGCTCTATCAAGGACCGCATCGCGCTGTCGATGATCGCCGCCGCCGAGAAAGAGGGCAAGCTCAGGCAAGGCGGCACAATCGTCGAGGCGACCGCGGGCAATACCGGGCTCGGCCTTGCCCAAGTCGGCATCCCGAAGGGCTATCGCATCGTGCTGGTCGTTCCCGACAAGATGTCGCGCGAAAAGATCCAGCATCTGCGCGCGCTCGGCGCCGAAGTGCGCATGACGCGCTCCGATGTCGGCAAGGGCCATCCCGAATATTACCAAGACATGGCCGAGAAGATCGCCGCCGAAGTGCCCGGCGCCTTCTATGCCAACCAGTTCGCCAATCCGGCCAATCCGCAGGCACATGAGACGACGACCGGCCCGGAAATCTTTTCGCAGCTCGGCGGCGATGTGGACGCGGTGGTTGTCGGCGTCGGCTCCGGCGGGACGCTGACCGGGCTTGGCCGTTATTTCGCCAAGGCATCGCCGAAGACGGAAATGGTGCTCGCCGATCCGGTCGGCTCGGTGCTGGCGCCGCTGATCAAGACCGGCAAGATGATTGAGGCCGGCAGCTGGACCGTGGAAGGCATAGGCGAGGACTTCGTGCCGCCCAATGCCGATCTGTCGCTGGTCAAGAAGGCGTATTCCATATCAGACAAGCAGAGCATGCTGGCGGTGCGCGACCTGCTGTCGAAGGAAGGCATTCTCGCCGGTTCTTCGTCGGGCACGCTGCTGTCGGCCGCCTTGCGCTATTGCCGCGAACAGACGCTGCCCAAGCGCGTCGTCACCTTCGTCTGCGACAGCGGCAACAAGTACCTGTCGAAGGTGTTCGACGATTTCTGGCTGGCCGAACAGGGCTTGGCCGAGCACGAGCAGCATGGCGATTTGCGCGACCTGGTGATGCGCTCGCATCGCACCGGCGACACGGTCTATGTCGGTCCGGACGAAAGCCTGCTCAACGCCTATGGCCGCATGCGCCGCTCCGACGTCTCGCAGCTGCCGGTGCTCGACAATGGCAAGCTCGTCGGCATCGTCGACGAGAGCGATATACTGGCCAAGGTGGACGGCCCGTATGACGGACGCTGGGAGCGCTTCAACGGCCCTGTGCGCACGGCCATGACCTCCAATCTGCACACTTTGCAGGCGAGCCAGACGCTGGACGCGCTGCTGCCGGTGTTCGACCGCAACGAGGTCGCCATCATCTTCGACGGCGACGAGTTCATCGGCCTGATAACCCGCATCGACCTGATCAACCATCTGAGGCGCGCACGATGACTTCATCCGGCAAGAACCGACTGGCTTTTTCGACGCGCACCATTCATGGCGGCCAGAACCATGATCCGTTGACCGGCGCGGTGATGGTGCCGATCTACGCCACCTCGACCTATGGCCAGCAGTCGCCGGGGGTGCACAAGGGGTTCGAATATGCCCGCAGCCAGAACCCGACGCGCTTCGCCTTCGAGCGTGCCGTGGCCGATCTCGAAACAGGCTCGGCGGCCTTCGCCTTTGCTTCCGGGCTGGCGTCGATCGCCACTGTGCTGGAGCTGCTCGATTCCGGCGCCCATATCGTCGCCACCGACGACATCTATGGCGGCTCCTTCCGCCTGATGGAGCGGGTGCGCAAGCGCTCGGCCGATCTCAAGGTCAGCTTCGTCGATTTCACCGATCTTGCCGCCGTCGAGGCGGCGATCCGCCCGGAGACGAAACTGCTGTGGGTGGAAACGCCGACCAACCCGCTGCTGCGCATCGTCGACCTCGAAGGCGTCGCGGCCCTTGCCAGGCGCAAGGGGATTCTCACGGTTGCCGACAACACCTTTTGCAGCCCCTATATCCAGCGGCCGCTGGAACTCGGCATCGACATCGTGGTCCATTCGACGACGAAATATCTCAACGGCCATTCCGACATGGTTGGCGGCGTCGCCGTAGTCGGCGACAACAAGGATCTCGCCGCCCAGCTGAAATTCCTGCAAAACGCCATCGGCGCCATATCGGGTCCGTTCGATAGTTTTCTGGCGCTGCGCGGCCTGAAGACGCTGGCGCTGAGGATGGAGCGGCATTCCGACAACGGTCTGAAAATCGCGCAGTGGCTGGAAGCCCGCAAGGATGTGCGCAGGGTCATCTATCCCGGCCTCGCCAGCCATCCGCAACATGCCGTCGCCGTCCAGCAGATGCATGCTTTCGGCGGCATGATATCGGCGGTGCTCGACCGCGACCTCGCCGGCACAAAACGCTTCCTCGAGCGCACGCAACTGTTCACCCTGGCCGAGAGCCTCGGCGGCGTGGAGAGTCTGATCGAGCACCCCGCGCTGATGACGCATGGATCGATCCCGGCCGAGAAGCGCGCCGAGATCGGCATTTCGGATTCGCTGGTGCGGCTGTCGGCGGGGATCGAGGATGGCGACGATCTGATCGCGGATTTGGAGCAGGCGCTGAGGGAATAGCGCAATCGGGAGGCCGGCCATCGCACTCAGTTGACCCAAAGCCCCAACTGTCCGAAGTGTAGCGCCCCATGGCCACGCGCGAAACACCTCCCGAAACTCCCCTGACCTTCGCGGTGCTGGTGTTTCCCGGCTTTCCGATGATGGCGTTCAGCTCGGTTATCGAGCCGCTGCGCGCCGCCAATATCTTGGCAAAACGGCAGTGCTATCGCTGGATCATCGTCGGTGGCACAAAAGGCCCGGTCGAGGCTTCGAACGGCGTCGTCATCCAGCCCGGGTTCTATGCCGAGAATGCGCCGAAGGTCGATCGCATCGTCGTCTGCTCGGGCGGCGATGCCGATCATCTCGTCGCCGAGGACGCGGCAAGCTGGATTCGCAGGAGCCTGCGCAATGGTGCCCATATCGGCGCGGTGGCGGATGCGGCATTCTTTCTCGCTCGTGCCGGCCTGCTCGATGGCCATGCCTGCACCTTGCACTGGACCAGCCAGGCGGCGTTCACCGAGGCGTTCCCCAACATCGAGCTCCGGCGCGATCTCTACGTCATCGACCGCAAGCGCTTTACGTCCGCCGGCGGCGTCGGCAGCCTCGACATGATGCTCGAGATCATCGCCAACGACTACGGCGCCGAGCTCGCCGCCGGCGTCGCCGAATGGTTCGTGCACAGCCAGTTGCGTTCCAGCGTCGATCGCAAGCTGATGCCGCTGCGCCTGCGAACCGGCGTCCAGAACGAGCTGGTGCTGTCGGCCATCGCCATCATGGAGGACGCGGTCGAGGAGCGGCTCGGCATGGCGGAGCTCACCGCACGGCTCGGCGTCTCCTCCGACAAGCTCGAACGCTCCTTCCGCTCCGAACTCGCCATCTCGCCCAATGGCTACTACCGGCGGCTGCGGCTGAAGCGCGCCGCCGACCTGCTGGCGCACTCAACGCTCGCCGTGCGCGACGTAGCGCTGGCCTGCGGCTTTGCCTCGATGTCGAGCTTTGCCCGAGCTTTTCGGGAAGAGCATGGCCATCCGCCGAAACTGGCGAGAAGGCATTAGGTCGCTGACGCGATGAGACGTCGGCGGGACAGCGCCTGCATCTCTTATCTGACCCAGCGGCATCCCGCACAACACACGCGGTTTTCCGCACAATCCTCCCACGCCTCCTGCGCCATGGTCTCACCTTGCAACCCACCCAGGGCCGTACCCCCATGAGCATCGTCGTATTCGATCCCGACAGCACAGAAGACGTGGACTTCAAGGACCGCATGCGCCATCCCGCGGCGGCCGATCCGGCGGGCGGCATGTGGCTGTCGGACACGGAGCCGTCCTTCATCGATGCGGATGCTTTGCGCAAGGGCCGGCTGGCCAAGCTGCGCGGCTGGATGCGCGAGGCCGGTTATGGCGGCGTCGTGCTGTTCGACCCCTACAACCAGCGCTACGCCACCGGGTCGCGCAACATGTTCGGCTATTTCCTGCGCAACTCGACCCGCTACTTCTTCATCCCCACCGAAGGGCCGATCGTGCTGTTCGAATACCCGCAGAGCTACCATGTCTCGATGGTGCTCGACATGATCGACGAGGCGCGTCCGTCCAAGCTCGTCTGGTCGTCGGTCTCGGGCCGCGACGACGAAACCGCCGGTCCTTTCGCCGACGAGATCGCCGAGCTTCTGAAGCAGCATGGCGGCGGCTCGATGAAGCTCGGGCTCGACCGCTGCGGCCATCTGCAGGCGCTGGCGCTGGAAAAGCGCGGCTGCGAGGTGAGGGATTGCCAGGGCGAAATCCTGGCCGTGCGCGCGGTCAAGACACTGGAGGAAGTCAAATGCCTGCAGGTGTCGATGGCCGGTGCCGAGGCGGCGGTCTATGCGGTGCGCGAGGCGATCAAGCCCGGCGTCTCCGAAAACGATTTGTTCGCCATCATGTATGGCGAGGTCATCCGCCAGGGCGGCGAGTTCATCGAGACGCGGCTGTTGACGTCGGGCCAGCGCACCAATCCGTGGTTCAACGAGGCCAGCGGCCGCAAGATCCGGCCCGGCGAACTTCTGGCGCTCGATACCGATACGATCGGCTGCTACGGCTATTATTCGGATTTCTCGCGCACCTTCCGCTGCGGGCCGGGCAAGCCGACTCCTTACCAGAAGTCGCTCTACCGCATGGCGCATGACCAGGTTCAGCACAACATCTCGATCGTCAAACCCGGCATGGCGTTCCGCGAAATCGCCGAAAAAGCCTGGAAGATCCCGGACCGCTTCGTCGACCAGCGCTACACCTCGGTGATGCACGGGGTCGGCATGCATGGCGAGACGCCGTTCATCGCCCATGCCATTGACTACGAGACCTATGGCCGCGACGGCCATATCGTGCCAGGCATGGTGGTGAGCGTCGAAAGCTATATCGGCGAGAAGGGCGGCCGCGAGGGCGTCAAGCTGGAGGACGAGATCCTGATTACCGAAACCGGCACCGAACTTCTGTCGCGCTTCCCCTATGAGGATGAATTTCTGGAGAAACAGGTTTGATGCTGGATCCGCGCTCCTTGGCGACTGTCGCGGCCTCCCATCGCTTCGTCATCCTAGGGCGGAGCAAGGAGCGTAGCGACGCGGCGCAGACCCTAGGATCCATGCCGCGACTTCAACGCGCCGCAACGGTGCAAGTTCTGCTCCGCTGCACCCTTCGGCTAACCTCCCGGCATGGATCCTCGGGTCTCCGCGACGGAGCTTCGCTCCTGCTCCGCCCGTGGATGACGAAGGTGGGGAGGCACCGGCCAATCGCCAGGGCCTGCGCCAGCCCACTGAACGGAGCCGCGTTGGCCCGCACCCCAGGCCCATCCGCATGAAAAGCCCCATTGCCATCAAGCGCGGCACGGTGGCCGCTGTTTTCATCGACCTGCAGGAAGAGCATCGGCAGGATGAGCGCTATCTCGTCGAGGGGTTTGAAAAAATCCTCGCCAACGTGCAGCGGCTGCAGGCGGTGGCGCGGCAGAACCATGTGCCGCTCTATCACTGGGCCTATATCGTCGACCTCGACCGCCAGGAGCGGCCGTTTCATCCGCTCGGCCCCGACGGCAAGTCGGCCTTTTCCGACAAGAGCGATCCGCTGACCGATATCTGCCATGAGGTGGCGCCGACCAATGGCGAGACCTTTCTGATCAAGGCCGAGGCCAGTGCCTTCCGCACCGGGCCGGCCGCCGATCAGCTCAGGGCCTCCGGCATCGAATGGCTGGTCGTTGCCGGCGTGTGGACCGAGGCTTGTATCGACGCCACGGTGAAGGACGCGCTGGCAAAAGGTTTTCGCGTGCTGCTGGTCAAGGATGCCTGCGGCAGCGGCAGTGCTGCCATGCACCAGACCGCCATCCTCAACCTCGCCAACCGGCTTTATGGCGGCGCCGTCACCGACACCGACGGCGCATGCCGGCTGCTGGCCGGCGAGACCGCCACCGCCTGGCAGGTCGAAGGCTCGGTACCGCTGCGCTTCACGTTCGACAACGCGGCCGAGCTTTACGCCGATCTATGACTGCCGGGAGCCGCGGCAAATACGAAACACGGCTCGACCCGGCCCTGTGGGCCTATATCGACGCGGTGAACGCCTGGTATCCGCCGGAGGTCACCGGCCTGCCGATCGACAAGCAGCGCGCGGTCTATGACAGAATGTGCCGGGCCTTCCATCAAGGCCGTCCGTCAGGCGTCAAGGCCAGCGACGGGCTGATCGCCGCCGCTGGACGCGACATCCCGGTCCGGCGCTACCAGATCGCCGGTCAGGACGCACCGGCCACGGTGCTCTATCATCACGGCGGCGGCTTCATCCTCGGCGGGCTCGACAGTCATGACGACATCTGTGCCGAGATCTGCGCCGGCACCGGCTTCGACGTGTTGTCGGTGGACTACCGGCTGGCGCCCGAACATTTGCATCCAGCGGCTTTCGACGACGCGCTGGCCGCCTTCGAATGGGCGGCCACGACGGACAGGCCGCTTGTTCTGTGCGGCGAGAGCGCCGGCGGCAATCTGGCGGCGGCGGTAGCGCGGGCGACGCGCCGGCGCGAGGCGATCGGACAGGTGCTGATCTATCCCGAACTCGGCGGCGACGAGAACTCGGGCTCCTATGTCGAGCATGCCGACGCACCGCTGCTGTCCGTGGCCGACATCGGCTTCTATCGCGACGTCCGCTCGGCCAAGCGGCAATCGCCCGGCGATCCGAGCTTCTCGCCATTGCGTGATGACGACTTCTCCGGCCTGCCCCCGACGGTGATCATCACGGCGGAGTGCGACCCGCTGTCCTCGGATGGCGAGGCCTACCGCGATCGCATCCTGGCTGCCGGCGGCAAGGCGTGGTGGCACGAGGAGAAACGGCTGGTCCACAGTTTCCTGCGCGCCCGCACCACGGTGCCGGCCGCGGCGCAAGCGTTTGCGCGCATCATCGCCGCGATTGCGGCGCTCGGCCGGGGGGATTGGCCCTACTGATACTTCGCCTTACTGCGGCGTCACGACACTTGCTTCGGTTGAAGCAACGTTTCGCCAGAGCGCCTTTTCACCGAGCGTGGCGACCATGCCGGCATGCGCGGCGCGCTCGGCCTCGGTCAGACGTAGCGGCAAGGGCGCCGGGCGCTGGCTGACCACAATTTCGATCTGGCGGACGTTCTCGCCACCGCCGGCCGGCGCGGTGGCGCTGTCGAGGATGAGCGCCGCCTGCTTGCCGCCGATCAGCTCGATATAGACCTCGGCCAGCAGTTCGGAATCGAGCAAGGCGCCGTGCTTGGTGCGCCTTGTGTTGTCGATGCCGTAGCGCCGGCAGAGCGCGTCGAGCGAATTAGGCCCCATCGGGTGCTTGCGGCGCGCCAGCGCCAGCGTATCGACGACAAGGCCGGGATCGACGACGGGGTGACCCAGCCGGCCGAACTCGACATTGAGGAAGCCGATGTCGAAGGTGGCGTTGTGCGCTACCAGCTTCGCGCCGTCGATGAAGGCCAGCCATTCCTGTGCAATATCGGCAAAGGTCGGCTTGCCCGCGAGGTCCGCCGCGCTGATGCCGTGCACCGCTTGCGCCTCGGCGTGGATCGCCCGGCCCTGTGGGTTGATATAGTGGTGGAAGGTCTTGCCGGTCGGGAAGCGGTTGACCAGCTCGACGCCGCCAAGCTCGATCACGCGGTCGTCGCGCGAATCAAGGCCCGTGGTTTCCGTATCGAAAATGATCTCACGCATCGAATCAGTCCGCTCCTGAGGAGCAGAATCATACACCAGAACAAAATGGCAATGGAAAACGAAGCTGGCCAGGGCAATGACTACAAGTTTGCGCTGCCTCTCATCGGCAGGAGAGCCCTGCCGACAGCATCAGTGGCCTAGCTTGCCCACCCCTGTCATCTGCCTGATGATCGCCTCGACCTGCGCGCGGGCGGCGTCCAGCCCCTGGCCGGTGTCGATGACAAAATCGGCCTGACGGCGCTTTTCCGCGTCCGGCACCTGCTTGGCCAGGATCGACGCCAGTTTTTCCTCCGTCATCCCGGGGCGCGCCAGCACGCGCTGGCGCTGGATCTCGGCGGGCGCGGTGACGACGACGACCTTGTCGACCCGACCGCGGCCGCCGGTTTCGAACAGCAGTGGGATATCGAGGACCGTGATCGATTCGCCAGCGTTACGATGCTTGGCCAAGAAGGCCTCGGCATCGGCGCGGACCAGCGGATGGATGATCGCCTCGAGTTTTTTCAAGGCCGCCGCGTCACCGAACACACGCGCGCCGAGTTTCGCGCGGTCGACCACACCATCCGTGGTGGTGCCCGGAAACGCTTCCTCGACCAGTGGCGCCGCCTTGCCTGCATAAAGCCGATGCACCGTCTCGTCGGAATCGTGGACGGGCACGCCAGCTTCGGCGAACATTTTCGCCGTCGTCGACTTGCCCATGCCGATCGAGCCGGTGAGGCCGAGCACGATCATGGCTTCGGCGCCAGGTCGGCTTCGATCAGCGCACGCAGCTCTGCCGTGACCTGTGGCCTGATGCCGAACCAGTGTTCGAAGCCGGGCACGGCCTGGTTGAGCAGCATGCCGAGCCCGTCGACGGTCTTCAGCCCCCGCTCGCGCGCCGCCGCAAGCAGCGGCGTTTCGAGCGGCACATAGACGATGTCGGTGACGATGGCATGGGCCGGGAGCAAGGCAGGATCGGCGGCGAGACCTTCATTGCCATGCATGCCGATGGCCGTGGTGTTGACCAGCAGGGCGGCGTCCGCCAGCAATTCGCCGGTCGCGGCCATATCATGCGCGGAAACGCCGGCGCCGAAGCGGTCGCGCAATTCCTGCGCCCGGGCAAGCGTGCGGTTAACGATGCGGATGTCGGCGACGCCGCGTTGTTTCAGCGCATGGACCACGGCGCGGGACGCGCCGCCGGCGCCAAGGACCACCGCCGGACCCTTGCTTTCCCAGCCCGGCGCGTGATCGTCGAGATTGGCGGCAAAGCCGTGGCCGTCGGTGTTGCCACCCCACAGCGTGCCGTCCTCGAGCCACAGCGTGTTTACGGCGCCGATCTCCTGCGCTGCCTGGTCGCGGCGCTCGACCAGCGCGAAAGCGGCTTCCTTGTGCGGAATGGTGACGTTGCCGCCGCGGTAGCCATTCGCCTGCAATGTCTTCAGGAATGCGGCAAAGTCCCGGGGCGCGACATCGATCGCCTGATAGCTGCCGTCTATGCCGTGCTTGGCCAGCCAGTAGCCATGAATCCTGGGCGAGCGCGAATGCTTGATTGGATGGCCTGTGACGAAGGCCTTTTTCGTCGCCTCAGCCATCGATCGCCCCCAGCGCGCGAAGTTCCACGAGCAGCGGCAGCAGCGGCAGGCCGACAATGGTGAAATGGTCGCCTTCGATCTTGTCGAACAACTGGATGCCTTCGCCCTCGACCTGGTAGGCGCCGACGCTGGCCAGCGCCTTGACGCCGACACGGGCCAGATGCCGGCCGATGAAGGCTGGGTCGAGCTCGCGCATGGTCATGCTGGCGATACCGACATGCCGCCACAGCACCTCGCCGTCACGGACCAGCACGGCGGCGCTGTTCAACTGATGGGTCTTGCCCGACAACGCCAGCAGATGGCGGCGGGCGCCTTCCATATCGGCCGGCTTGTGGAACACCTCGTCGCCGAGCGACAGCGTCTGGTCGCAACCGAGCACCAGCGCGCCGGCTCGGCGTTCGCTCACTTCGGTTGCCTTGGCTTCGGCCAGCACCAGCGCGACGTCCTCGGGGGAGGCGCCGCTGTCTTGCAAAGGCGCCTCGAGCGCGCGCTCGTCGACATTGGCCGGCACTGCTTCCACGTCGACGCCGGCATCGACGAGCATCGCCTTGCGGAACGGACTCCCGGAGGCAAGGATGATTTTTTCGGTCATGATTCTTTCCCGCACCTGATCGTCATTAAGTTCCTGACCTGGCAGAGAACCGTAGCACTCCAGAGCCATCGTCACGGCATGGATCCTAGGGTCTCCGCGACGCCGCTTCGCGGCTGCTTCGCCCTAGGATGACGAAGGCGTGGTGGCTTCTCGGCCAATCGCGAATGTCGGAGTTCGGCATCTGCGCTGTCGAGTAACGTCCGGCGGCAGATCGCCGACCTCTGAGACTGGCCGAGACAATCATCCCTTCGTCATCCTAGGGCGGAGCAAGGAGCGAAGCGACGCGACGCAGACCCTAGGATCCATGCCGTGACCTTTCGGCCTTTGCAGCGGTGGGTAATAGCGATGCGCCACACGGTTCCAATTACCGCGTCTTCCCCCGCAGGGCAACGATGGCCGCTGCCGTTTCCTCGATCGAGCGGCGGCTGACGTCGATCATCGGCCAGCCATGCCGCGTGCAGATCTGGCGGGCGTAGGCGAGCTCCTCGTTGATGGCGGCCCGGTCGACATAATCGGTGGGCACGTAGGAGCTGCTGTTGCCCAAGATGCGGTTCTGGCGGACATGCGAGATGCGTTCGGCGGTGGCGATCAGCCCGACGATCAGCGGCGTCCTGGCGCTGAGCAGGCTTTCCGGTACCGGCACGCCGAGCACGATCGGAATGTTGGCGGTCTTGATGCCTCTGTTGGCGAGATAGATGCTGGTCGGTGTCTTCGAAGTGCGCGAAATGCCGACCAGGACAACGTCGGCATCGTCCATATTGGCCGGCAGCTGGCCGTCATCATGGTCCATGGTGAAGTTCAGCGCATCGATGCGGCGGAAATATTCGGCGTCGAGAACATGCTGGGCGCCGACGCGCCGGCCGGCCGGCGTGCCGAGATAGGACTGGAAAACGGTAAGCACCGGCTCCAGCACGGAGACACAGGGCAGACCCATCGCGGCGCAGCGCTCGTCGATGCCGCGTGCGAGCTTCTGGTCGACCACCGTATAGAGGATGATGCCCGGCTCCTCCTCTATGTCGTCGAACACTTTCGCCACCTGCTTCTCGGTGCGGATGAGCGGATAGATATGCTCGATGGCGCGTGCATCCTTGTATTGCGCGGAGGCCGCCCGGCCGGCGGCAAGCAGCGTTTCACCGGTCGCGTCGGAAATCAGGTGCAAATGGAAGAAGCTTTGGGGTTTGTTCACAGGGATCACCTGGGGCTGTGGGCGGATGTGGATAAGGTCGGACGGAAAGACCGAGCCGTCGGAGGCGACTGTATCAGATGGCTGTTTGTCCACAATTCGATGCTCTGTAGGCTTCGGCGGGCGACTGGGGACAAGTCTGGGGACCGGTTCTCTTGGCCTTCGGCTGTCCACAGGGCCGGTTTTCCCGCCGTAGCCTAACGCTTTGACTCCAGTGGAGGATTCCAGACTGTCCCCAGAACCCTACAGTCCGGCCTGAGAAGCGCGCGACAATATGCTTGCTGGTCTTTTTCGGGGCAAAGCGGGACAGGTGACAACCACCACAACCAACAGACTCTTAGAATCAGAAGAATCTTAGATATAAGAATATTTGATTAGAAAGAGGCTTGGAGAAGCGAGCGCTCGATGCACAAAAACCGGATCATGCTGGACGTCCTGAAGGGCGAAGCCGTCTTTCCGCCTCCGCTCTGGATGATGCGTCAGGCCGGGCGCTACCTTCCGGAATATCGAGAGACGCGAAGGCGCGCCGGTTCGTTCCTAGACCTCTGCTACGATCCCGACCTCGCCGTCGAAGTGACGCTGCAGCCGATCGAGCGCTTCGGTTTCGATGCGTCGATCCTGTTCTCCGATATCCTTGTCGTGCCGCATGCGCTTGGCCGCGACGTGCGCTTCGAAGAGGGGCGAGGACCGCTGCTGACGCCGATCACACCCACCGAGATCACGGCTCTTGAAAGCAAAACGTTTCACGTGAATCTCGAACCGGTCTACGAGACGGTTCGCCGGCTGCGGGCGAAACTGCCCGACGAGACCACACTGATCGGCTTTTGCGGCGCGCCATGGACGGTGGCGACCTACATGATCGCCGGTCATGGAACGCCCGACCAGGCGCCGGCACGGCTGTTTGCCTACCGGGAGCCGGTGGCGTTCAGGCAGTTGCTGAAGGTGCTTGCCGATCATTCCGCCGCCTATCTGATCCGCCAGATCGAGGCGGGTGCGGATGTGGTGCAGATATTCGATTCCTGGTCCGGCGTGCTCGACGATGCGTCTTTCGACCTATTCTGCGTCCAGCCGGTGGCTGAAATCGTGCGGCAGGTTCGGGTCGTTCATCCTGATATTCCAATCATCGGGTTTCCCAAGGGAGCCGGCGCCCGCTACCGGACCTATCGTGAGAAGACCGGAGTGACGGGGCTGGGGATCGACTGGACGGTGCCCCTGGAGGCGGCGAAGGATTTGCAGCGCTCGGGTGCGGTTCAGGGCAATCTCGATCCGTTGAGGCTGGTGGCTGGCGGCAAGGCCCTGTCCGATGGTGTCGAGGCGATACTGAAGGCGTTGGGCGACGGACCGCTGATCTTCAATCTCGGCCACGGCATAACGCCTGAGACGCCGATCGAGCATGTCGAGGCGATGGTGAAACTGGTGAGGAGCGCGACCCGCTGATGGCCCAGTCAAACAAAAGCCGCGCTAGCGTTACGAACAGCGCCGGCCAGGCGATGGTGCGCATGATATCGGGCATTGCCATGCTGCTCGTTCTAGCGGCGCTTTTGTATTTCGCAGCACCCGACAGTTTCTATCCTTGGGCTAAGGCGATCCATATCCTTGCCGTCATCTCGTGGATGGCCGGCATGCTCTATCTGCCGCGGCTGCTGGTCTACCACGCGGACGCCGAGAAGGGCTCTGTCCAGTCGGAGACCTTCAAGGTGATGGAGCGGCGCTTGCTGCGCGGCATCATCAATCCGGCGATGATCTTGACCTGGGTGTTCGGGCTCTGGCTCGCCTGGAAAGGCTTTGCGTTCCAGGGCGGCTGGCTGCACGCCAAGATCGGCGCTGTGCTCTTGTTGTCCGCCGTTCATGGCTATCTCGCCGGTGCGGTGCGCAAATTCGCCGAGGACCGCAACGAAAAGCCAGCGAAGCACTGGCGAATCGTCAACGAGATCCCCACATTGCTGATGATCGCCATCGTCATCCTGGTTGTCGTCAAGCCGTTCTAAGGCTTTTGTGGTCTCACAAAACGCAGCTTGCTCTTTCACCCGACCGACGATAAAAGACGGGTCTTCCTTCCCGTCATGCGCCGCCCGTCATTGCTATCGGCCGCGCCCGGCATTTGTCGCATTCGCCGATATTTTTCCCAAAGCTTACCCAGACTCCATCTGTTCAAGGTCCGTCTATGCAAGAAATGAAACTCGCCGAGTTCAAGAACAAGAAACCGCCAGAGCTGATCGCCTATGCCGAATCGCTCGAGGTGGAGAATGCCAGCGTCATGCGCAAGCAGGAGTTGATGTTCGCAATCCTGAAGAAACTGGCCGCCCAGGACATCGAGATCATCGGCGACGGCGTGGTCGAAGTCTTGCAGGACGGTTTCGGCTTTCTGCGCTCGGCCAATGCCAACTATCTGCCAGGTCCCGACGACATCTACATCTCGCCGTCGCAGATCAGGCGCTTTTCACTGAAGACCGGCGATACGGTCGAAGGGCCGATCCGCAGCCCGAAAGAGGGCGAGCGCTATTTCGCGCTGCTCAAGGTCAACACAATCAATTTCGACGATCCCGAAAAGATCCGTCACAAGATCCACTTCGACAATTTGACGCCGCTCTATCCGACCAAGCGGCTGAAGATGGAAATCGACAATCCGACCTCCAAGGATATCTCGCCGCGCGTGATCGACCTGGTGGCGCCGATCGGCAAGGGACAGCGCGCGTTGATCAACGCGCAGCCGCGTACCGGCAAGACGGTTCTGATGCAGAACATCGCCCACTCGATCACCGCCAACCATCCGGAATGCTATCTGATCGTGCTTCTGATCGACGAGCGGCCGGAGGAGGTGACCGACATGCAGCGCTCGGTGAAGGGCGAGGTGATCTCCTCCACCTTCGACGAGCCGGCGGTTCGCCACGTCCAGGTCGCCGAGATGGTCATCGAGAAGGCCAAGCGGCTGGTCGAGCATGGCCGCGACGTCGTCATCCTGCTCGATTCGATCACCCGCCTCGGTCGCGCCTACAACACCGTGGTGCCGTCCTCCGGCAAGGTGTTGACCGGCGGCGTCGACGCCAATGCGCTGCAGCGGCCGAAGCGCTTCTTCGGTGCCGCCCGCAACATCGAGGAAGGCGGTTCGCTGACCATCATCGCCACCGCGCTGATCGATACCGGCAGCCGCATGGACGAAGTCATCTTCGAAGAGTTCAAGGGCACCGGCAACTGCGAAATCCAGCTCGACCGCAAGGTCGCCGACAAGCGCATCTATCCGGCCATGGACATTTTGAAGTCGGGCACCCGCAAGGAGGACCTGCTGGTGCCGCGCGCGGACCTGCAGAAGATCTTCGTGCTGCGCCGCATCCTGGCGCCGATGGGAACCACCGACGCGATCGAGTTCCTCATCGACAAGCTGAAGCAGACCAAGACCAACGCGGACTTCTTCGATTCGATGAATACGTAAGGGGCTTCGTTAAGACTGTCGGCTGATCGCGGACGTTGGCGCTGCCCCTCATTGCCCTGCCGGGCATTTCTCCCCGTATAGTGACGGGGAGAAAGAAGCCCGCACCGATGATTTCGCCAATTCCAACGTTGCAGAAAAAGGCGGGGAGGCTGCGTCCGCCCTCCTCTCCCCGTCACTATACGGGGAGAGGATGCCGGCAGGCAGGTGAGGGGCAGCACCAACGCTTGGAAGTGTCTGGCGACGTAGACCTGAGACGGTCTGCCAGTATCTGGAGCTTGCCTATTACCGGCGCAGGAGCTGCTCGAACTCTTCAGAATCCGTCACCACCGGCAAACACACCTGCCCAGTGCAGAGCCAGGCGCCCGGACTGTCGGTCGGCGGCAGGATTCCGCCGGGCAACACGGATCGATTCGCTTCCGAACCGATTGCCACTGAAATATCCACCCTTCGCGGATCCGGATTTCGATTCGCGATCGGAACAAGCTGCGGATCTTCAGGATCGTCCACCAGCACAAGCTTCAGCGGCTCGATCGCCATCGCGCAGGCATTGACGATGCCGGCTTGGCCGTAAGCCTGGTGCGCCGCCCGACCGGCGGCATGTTCGGCGACTTTCCAAGCCTTTTCCTGGAGTTCAAGATCGCCGGTGACAGACGCGAGCCGCACGAGTGCTTCGACAATCTGGCCGTTGGCCGAAGGAATGGCCTCGTCGACGTCGCCCCTGATGCGGATAGGCACGTCGGTGGCGTCGGAGGCAGTCAGATAATAGCCGGCCTTTTCGGGATCGGCGTGCCAACGGTCGAGTTGCCCGATGAACTGGCCGGCCCGATCGACATAATTCCAGTCGCCGGTCGCTTCGAACAGCGAGATCGCCGCATTGGTCATTGCGGCGTAATCGCTCGACAAGGCAGGAAACAATTTCCTGGCGCCGAGCATCGAATGCGGCAAGCGGTGATCGCGGCAGGCGGCGCTGATATGGGCAAAGGCCTTTGCAGCCGCGTCGATCCAGTCCTTCCGGCGAAGCGACCGGCCAGCTTCGGCAAGGGCTGCGATCATCAGGCCGTTCCAGTCGGTGAGGGCCTTTGCATCGAGGCCTGGCCTGGCCCGCTCCTCCCTGACGGCCAGAAGTCTTGCCTTCAGGGGGACAAGCCGCTCGTGATCGACCACACTTTGGGCTTGCTGAGCGCGGGTTTGATGGAGAACCGGCTTGCCCTCCCAGCCATGCGGGCTGGACAGCGTGAAGTACTTGAAAAATAAAGACGATTCGTCGCCAAGAGCGGCGTCGACCTCTTCTCTGCTCCAGGTGTAGAAGAGCCCCTCCTCGCCGTCGCTGTCGGCATCGAGGCTGGCGGCAAAGACGCCGCCGGCGACACGCATTTCGCGTAGCAACCAGTCGACAGTGTCTTCGATTCGCCTCCGGAACAAATCATTGCCGCTTGCAGCATAGGCCCAGTTGCAAAAGCGGATGAGCTGGGCGTTGTCGTAGAGCATTTTCTCGAAATGCGGCACCAGCCATTCGGCGTCGGTCGAGTAGCGGCTGAGGCCACCGCCAACGTGATCATAAATGCCGCCGCTCAGCATCCGTTCGAGGCCAAGCAGCACGGCATCGCGGTGCGTGGCGTTGCCGTCGCGCAGCCAGGACAGCCAGAGTGTCTGCATGAACGGCGCGTTCGGGAATTTCGGCGCGCCGCGCAGGCCGCCGAGGTCCCTATCGATCATGCCATCAATGCCCTTGGCAAGGTCGGCCAGCGTGCCGGGGTCGAGTACCGCTCTTGCGTGCGAACCAGCAAGCCGGGTCTCGACATGGGTGGCCAGGCCGTCCGCGCTCTGGTTGAGGCTCGCTCGCTTCTCCCGCCAGGCCTTGTCCACCGCTTCCATCACCTGGATGAAGCCGGCGCGGCCGTAGCGTGGCTCGCGCGGGAAATAGGTGCCGCCCCAGAATGGCTTGCCGTCCGGCGTCAGGAACATGGTCAACGGCCAGCCCCCTTGCTCGCCCATGGAGGACAGTGCCGCCATATAGATCTGGTCGATGTCGGGACGCTCCTCGCGGTCGACCTTGATATTGACGAACAGACGGTTCATGACGGCGGCGACGTCGTCGTTCTCGAAGCTTTCGTGCGCCATGACATGGCACCAGTGGCAGGCGGCATATCCGACGGAAAGCAGGATCGGCCGGTCCAGGGTCTTGGCCTCGTCGAGTGAGGCTGGTGACCAGGCCCGCCAGTGGACGGGATTGCCGCTGTGCTGCTGCAGGTACGGGCTGGCTTCTTCGGCAAGCAGGTTTTGCGCGGGCAGCGTCACAATAGGCAAACTCGGTTTCACACTGTTGAACGAGGAAGGCTAGGGCGGTTCGGTAGGTCGGGCAAATGATTTCAGGCGATTCGATCGTTGCTCTTTCGAGCGGCAGGCTTCCCGCGGGCGTGGCCGTCCTGCGCATCTCCGGCCCACAGACTCGATTCGTCATCGAAACGATTGCGGGTGGGATGGTTAAGGACCGCACCGCGGTTCTGCGCAGGCTGCGCGCGCCGGATGGAACCGTGCTCGACAACGGTTTGGTTGTTTTCTTCCCCGGCCCAGCCAGTTTTACCGGCGAGGATGTGGGGGAACTCCACGTCCATGGCGGGCGCGCCGTGGTGGCCAGGATGCTGGAGACGGTCGCGGGTTTTGACGGCGTCAGGCATGCAGAACCCGGTGAATTCACGCGTCGCGCCTTTCTCAACGGCAAGCTTGACCTGGTGGAAACCGAGGCGCTGGCCGATCTCGTCAATGCCGAGACCGAAGCGCAGCGGCGCTTTGCCATTCAGAATGCCGACGGCGCCCAGAGCGAACTCTACCTGGGCTGGCGAAGACGGCTGATACATGCCCGCGCCATGATCGAAGCCGAGATCGATTTTGCCGACGAGGACGACGTGCCCGGCTCCGTTTCGGATGCGGTCTGGTTTGATGTCAGGGCGATGATCGGCGAGATCGATCGGCACATTGCTGGATTTCGTGCAGCCGAAATCATCCGCGACGGGTTCGAGGTCGTCATTCTGGGTGCTCCGAATGCAGGCAAGTCGAGTCTGTTCAATGCCTTGGCTCGGCGCGATGCCGCTATAGTAACGGATGAACCGGGAACGACCCGTGATCTGCTTGAAGTGGTACTTGAACTCGAGGGCGTGCGCGTTCGGCTGACGGATACCGCCGGGCTGCGTGACGAGCCCGGCAAGGTCGAGGCGATCGGCATCGAAAAGGCGAAGGCCAAGGCGCATGGCGCCGATCTCTTGCTGCTGCTCCAGGACGCTGCGGACCCCAGGGACATTGGTTCACTGCCGGTCGCAGCCCCGGCTTTGCGTGTCGGCACCAAGCTCGATTTGTTGGACGGGCGAGCGGCGCAGGCCGCGGCAGAACGCTACGACCTCGTGATTTCCGTCAGGGACGGCAGCGGTGTGGAGCAGCTGCTGGCGGATATTGGGCAGCGGGCGGCGCGTGCCGCAGGGAGCGTCGGCGATGTCCTGCCGTCGCGACTTCGGCATGTCGAACTGCTTGGCGAGACGAACCGCCATCTCCATCGTGCTGCAGGCGATCAGGCTGTTGGACAGGAATTGCGCGCCGAGGAGTTGCGGCTGGCCGCCGACAGGCTCGGCCGGATCGTTGGCGCCGTCGACGTCGAGGATCTGCTGGACGTGATTTTCGCGCAGTTCTGTATTGGGAAATGACTCACGTGAAACAGCCGCGGTGCACCGGGAAGGGCTCCTGTGACTCACGTGAAACAGTCGCGGACGTTGGCGCCGCCCCTCATTGCCCTGCCGGGCATTTCTCCCCGTATAGCGACGGGGAGAAAGAAGCCGGTCGCAGGCTCTACGCACCTTTTACGATGCTGGTCATTGGCGAAGCCGGCAATGAAAGCGCCCTCTCCCCGTCACTATACGGGGAGAGGATGCCGGCAGGCAGGTGAGGGGCGGCGCTAGCCAGGATGGTTGCCTCCGTGCGGTTCGGCGCATTGACTCACGTGAAACATGGCGGCAGGGCGTGCCGGCGTTGTTTCACGTGAAACGAGCGGCGGAGTTTTCTTGACAGCGCCGCCTTGCGGGCACATGTGTCGCTCATCCTTTTGAGTCCGGGAAATTTCGAAATGACCGATCACTATGATGTGGTTGTGGTGGGCGGCGGCCATGCCGGGTGTGAGGCGGCCAGCGCTGCCGCGCGCGCCGGTGCCCGGACCGCGTTGGTGACGCTGCGCTTCGACACAATCGGCGTGATGTCGTGCAACCCGGCGATCGGCGGGCTCGGCAAAGGCCATCTGGTTCGCGAGATCGACGCCATGGATGGCTTGATGGGCAGTGTGGCCGACGCGGCCGGCATTCAGTTCCGCCTGCTCAACCGACGCAAAGGCCCGGCGGTGCGCGGCCCGCGCACGCAGGCCGACAGAAAGCTCTATCGCCTCGCCATGCAGCAAGCGATTCGGCAGCAGAACGATCTCGACGTCATCGAGGGCGAGGTCCTGGACTTCGAGATCGACGACGGGCAGATCGCGGCTGTTCTCCTGGCCGATGGTCGCCGGCTCGCCTGCGGTGCCGTGGTTCTGACGACCGGAACTTTCTTGCGCGGGCTCATCCATATCGGCGAGAAGAAGATCGTCGCCGGCCGTATGAACGAGCAGGCAAGCAATGGGCTATCGGCGACGATGGGCCGCGTCGGCTTCAAGCTCGGCCGACTGAAAACCGGTACGCCGCCGCGGCTCGATGGCCGAACCATCGATTGGGCATCGCTGGAGAAACAGGCGGCGGATAAGGATCCCGTGCCGTTCTCGCTGATGACCGACCGCATCGAGACGCCACAGATCGATTGCGGCATTACGCGCACGACCGCGGCCACGCATGAGTTGATTCGTCTCAATCTCGGCCGGTCGGCAATGTATTCGGGTTCGATTGAAGGGGTGGGACCGCGCTATTGTCCGTCGATCGAGGACAAGATCGTCAAGTTCGGCGACAGGGACGGGCACCAGATCTTTCTCGAGCCGGAAGGGCTCGACGACGATACCGTCTATCCTAACGGCATTTCGACCTCCTTGCCTGAGGAGGTTCAGCTCGACATTCTGAAAACCATTCCCGGGCTTGGGCGCGCTGTCATGCTGCAGCCCGGCTACGCCATCGAATATGATCATGTCGATCCGCGCGAGCTGCACCCGACGCTGGAGGCGAAGCGTCTCGGCGGGCTGTTCCTTGCGGGACAGATCAACGGCACGACCGGCTACGAAGAAGCGGCCGGGCAGGGCCTGCTTGCCGGTCTCAATGCGGCGCGGCGGGCGGCGGGAAGCGAACAGATCGTGCTCAGCCGCACCGAAGCCTATATCGGCGTGATGGTCGACGATTTGACCAGCCGCGGCATCAGCGAACCTTACCGGATGTTCACCTCGCGGGCCGAGTTCCGGCTGTCGCTGCGAGCCGACAATGCGGATGAGCGGCTGACGCCAGTGGCGGCCAGGCTGGGGATTGCGTCGGTGCAGCGCATGCAGCGCTACGATGGCGCGATGCAGCGCCTCGACGAAGCACGCGAGTTGGTGAAATCACTCGCCATGACCCCCAATGAAGCAGCGCGGCACGGACTGGAGATCAATAAGGACGGCGTGCGCCGGACCGGCTATGAGCTGCTGGCCTACCCAAACGTCGACGTGGTCTGGCTGGCGGGCATCGAGCCGAAATTCGCCGGGATCGACTCCAAGACGGCAGAGCGCCTCGAAACGGAAGCGAAATATTCGGTCTATCTCGATCGCCAGAAGACTGATGTGGCGCAGATCCGGCATGAAGAGAGCCGCCTAATTCCGGAGACGGTCGATTTCTCAGGCGTGCCCGGCCTGTCCAACGAATTGAAGCAGAAGATGCAGGCGCGGCGGCCGCGCTCCATCGCCGATGCGCAGCGCATGGAGGGCATGACACCGGCAGCGCTGGCGATCATCGTCGCGCATGTCCGCCATGCCGAAAGTGCGCGTAGTGCCGGTGAGCAGAGGGACGTTGCGTGAGCTCTGTCTCTTGGAGGAACCTGCAGAACGCGGCCGGCCCGGTTTCACGTGAAACATTCGATCGCTTGGTGGCGTTCGAAGAGATGTTCCAGAAATGGAATCGCAGCATCAATCTCGTTGCGCAATCGACAGCGGGGGATGTCTGGCAGCGGCATATCTTGGACAGCGCGCAGCTCGCGCGCATCGAGCCGACCGCTACGATTTGGGTCGATATCGGCTCGGGTGGCGGATTTCCGGGCCTGGTCATGGCCTTCCTGCTTGCCGAACGCGCCGGCGCCGCCATCGATCTGGTTGAAAGCAACCGCAAGAAAGCGTCGTTTCTGCAGGCCGTCATTGGTCAATTCGGCTTGCCGGCGCGGGTCGTGGCGCGTCGCATCGAAGACAGCCATGCGCTTGTTTCGACACCGCAAATCGTCACGGCACGGGCACTGGCGCCGCTTTCGACCTTGCTGGATCTGGCGGCGCCCTGGCTGATGTCGGGTGCGCGCGGTCTGTTCCATAAAGGCCGGGATTACCGCGCCGAAGTGCAAGAAAGCGTTCACCGATGGTCTTTCGATCTGGTAGAACATCCAAGTGTGACCGACGCCAGCGGCGTCATCCTCGAACTGTCTGACCTGCGACCCGTCTGATTTGCGTTTGGCGACCCAAAATGAATTTCTGGCATAGACCTATGATGAAGAATGGCCCCCGCATCATCACCGTAGCCAACCAGAAGGGCGGCGTCGGCAAGACGACCACCGCCATCAACCTGGCCACCGCTCTGGCGGCCATCGGCGAGAAGGTGCTGATCGTCGATCTCGATCCGCAAGGCAATGCCAGTACTGGTCTCGGCATCGACCGCAAGGACAGGACTGTCTCTTCCTACGACGTGTTGACCGGCGAGCTCGAGCTCGAAGCCGCGGCCATTCCGACGGCCGTGCCCGGTCTGTCGATCGTGCCCTCGACCCTCGACCTGCTTGGCATCGAGATGGAAATCGCCTCGGCACCGGACCGGGTGCTGCGGTTGCGCAACGCCTTGCGCGCCGCGTCGGCGCGTTCGGCTGGTTTCGGCTATGTGCTGATCGACTGCCCGCCGTCGCTCAACCTCCTGACGCTGAATTCGATGGCGGCCGCCGATTCGGTGCTGGTACCGCTGCAATGCGAGTTCTTCGCACTGGAAGGCCTTAGCCAGTTGCTGGAAACCGTCGAGCAGGTGCGCCGCTCGATCAACCCGGATCTCACCATCCAGGGCATCGTGCTGACCATGTATGACGGCCGCAACAATCTCGCCAACCAGGTGGTGCAGGACGTGCGCGAGCATATGGGCGACAAGGTCTACGAGACCATCATTCCGCGCAATGTTCGGGTGTCCGAAGCGCCGTCCTACGGCAAGCCGGCGATCCTCTACGACCTCAAATGTTCGGGCAGCCAGGCCTATTTGCAGCTGGCATCGGAAGTGATCCGCCGCGAGCGAAAATTGCGCGCCGCTTGATCAGGCCGGGCTGCATAGACCGGAAATCCGATTCGATACCGAAACGACCTGAAGTCAGCTAACTGGAATCGTTATGAGCGAAGACCTTTCAAGAAAGAGACTGGGCCGCGGATTGGCAGCGCTGATCGGTGAGATCGACCGTCCGGCCGCACCGGAAAAACCTGGGATGAGCGCCGACGGCAAGGTGCCGATCGAGTTCCTCAGCCCCAATCCGAAAAATCCGCGCCGGCATTTCGGCGACGCCGAGCTGACCGATCTGGCGCAGTCGATCCGCGAGCACGGCGTGGTCCAGCCGGTGGTCGCGCGGCCTTCGCCGGGACAGGCCGGCCGCTACGACATCATTGCCGGCGAGCGGCGCTGGCGTGCGGCACAGCGCGCCGGGTTGACCGAGATTCCGGTCATCGTCCGCGAGGTCAACGACCGCACCGCGCTCGAGCTGGCGATCATCGAAAACGTCCAGCGCACCGACCTCAACGCCGTGGAGGAAGCGCTTGGATATCAGCAGCTCATCGACGAGCACGGCTACACGCAGGCCGATCTCGGCCAGGTGATCGGCAAGAGCCGCAGTCATGTCGCCAACACTTTGAGGCTGTTGAAGCTGCCCGACGTGATCCGCGACATGCTGGTCGACGGGGCGCTGTCGGCCGGCCATGCCCGCACGCTGGTGACGGCGGAGGACCCGGCCGGCCTTGCCAAACGCATCGTCGAAGAAGGGCTTTCCGTGCGCCAGGCCGAAGCGCTGGCGCAAATGCCGGCCAACGGCGGTGCGAAGGAAACCCGGCCAGCCGCAAGCCCGGAAGAAAAAGACGCCGACACGCTGGCGCTGGAAAAGATGATGACCGATACGCTGGGCATGCTCGTGTCGGTCGACCACAAGGGCAAGGGCGGCACGCTGCGCGTCGCCTACCGGTCGCTGGAGCAACTCGACGAACTGTGCCGGCGGCTGAGGCAGGAACGCTAGTCGGTTGAGGCGCTTCGTATTTAGCCGGCAAATTAAGTTACGGTTTAAGATTGAGAACGATAAAAGGGCTGGCGGTTGCCGGCCCTTTCTTTCTGCGGCGCTGATGTTTGGCGACGGCGTCGGAGCTGCCGATCTCCCCCCTCGTGGGGGGAGATCACGCGCTTCACCTTTGCGCCAGCCGGCTGCTCTCGACCGCGATCCCAAGCAGCGCTTGTCGCGCCAGGGCGACTGAAAGATCCGGTCGCCGCCGCGTCTGCAGCACGGCAGTCTGCAAGCGCGTCAGCGCTCGTCCCAGCGCCTCGACGCTCCAGCGCTCCAGCGCCCTCTCCACCAGTTTACGCCGCGAGAAAAAAACCGGCGGACGGGCGCCGGCAACCGCGGAGGCGGCGTTGCGGCCGCCCGACTCCATCTGGCCGCGCATGACCTGGATCTGCTGCAATTGGCGCATCGCCGAAGACAGCACCAGGAAAGGCGGACCGCCGGACTGGCAGTGGCGGGTAAAGGCGGCGTCGAAATCGCCGATCTTGCCTTCGAGAAGCGCGTCTACGGCGTCATCGAAAGAGGCGCCGGACACGTCGCCCGACATCGCCTTGACCTCCTCCAGGCCGATCTCCTTCTGGCCGTGCGCGTAGAGAACCAGCTTTTCGATCTCGCCGCGCGAGGCCAGCCGATCGCCGCCGAGATTGCGGCGCAGCGCCTGCCGTGCCTCCAGCGTCATCGACATGCCGGCCTTGCGCAGCTCGTCATCGATGACGGTGTCGATGTCGCGGGCTTCATCGGCGTAGCAAGGCAGCGCCATGGCAGTGTCGGCCGCCTCGACCACGGCGCGCAGCCCGACGCCCTTCTTCAGGTCCCCGGCCTCGATGAGAATGATCGCATCCCGCGCGGGTTCCGCTGTCAGAGCCTTGACGTCGTCGGCCAACGCCTTCTGGCCACTTGCATTGCGCACCCACAAAAGGCGCCGGTCGGAAAACATCGGCACGGTGCGGGCCTCGTCGAGCAGCCGGCCCTCGTCGCGGTCGACCTCCGAGCCGTCCAGCCGGACCACCGAGAAGGGATCGTCGAGCGGCAGGCCGGTCGCGACGGCAAAGGCCTTGGCGCGCTCGGCGACGAGGCCGCGGTCAGGGCCATAGAGCAGGACGATAGAAATGCGCGGATCGGGCTTCGCGAGCCAGGAATCGACCTCGTATGCTTTCTTCTGTGCCATGGTGGGTGGTTAGCATGATGTGGCGTCGGGGTGAACGTTTTTCAGCTTGGGTTCGCCAAACCAGGCGCCCCACCTCTCCCTCCGGAGGGGGGAGAGGTGGCGCTGCGCAGCAGCGACGGAGTGGGGGAAGGCGCT